>JAQTRE010000014.1 GCA_028711995.1 Dehalococcoidia bacterium
GGCTGTTCTCATGGAGGATTCTCCCCCTCAATCTGAATCTGAGTTGATTCTACCAGATACGTGGGGGTGAAGGCATTACAAAATCAGTCAAAGTCGAGGCTGAAATCAAAACTAAACAGCCTCAAGATAACAATGGGGGTGAAGAGCAGAACGACTGCATCGTTGACCAGGAAAGCGCTGGATACGGCTGTGGCCACAACTACCAAGACAAGCAAGCGTCGGGGGGTTCGTGCCAGGGACAACGACTTTGTTACCAGCAAATTGAAAAAGCCCGCCAGCTTGAGAGCCGAAACGAAGATCATCATACCGAGGAGAAGCCCAATCGTGTTGAAATCGATGGCATCCACTGCCTCCTCGAAGGTGAGCACCCCGAAGAGGATCATCAGCACTGCGCCGGTGAAGGCGGCAGAAGGGCGATCCACATTGACCTTGGGCAGCCTGGTGAAGGCGATGCCAATGTAGGTGACAACTAAAATAAAGACGGCAATCAAAGCATCATCTCGTGCCCGGATAGCGCCAGGAAGAATTCCAAATCAGTTCTATTTGATCTATTATATCAATTCCTTTGCTCTTCTGATCACAAAGGGGCATTGAGGAACCTTGTTGTTGCCCTGTGCCGATGGTATCATCTTCACAGTCACCAGCAGTTCAACTGACCCAATGCAGCAATAAGGAGCAGCAATCCCATGAATATCAACCAGGCCCAACCGTCCCCCTTTCCCCGAATGACCGTCGGCGTCATGGGATCAGCAGGCGGGAAGCTGGAAAACAAGGCTTGCCAGATCGTTCATCGCTTGGGTGTGACCATTGCCAAAAGGGGTTATGTTCTTATTACTGGAGCCTGTCCGGGTCTGCCGCAACAAGCCGTCAACGGCGCCCGGGAGGCGGGTGGGATTGTAGTGGGAGTGTCCCCTGCCCTCAACCTGGAAGAGCATGTGAGAAAGTATCAATCACCCACTCGTGGCTACAATGCCATCATCTACACCGGCAGCGGACTCATGGGACGCGAGATAGAGAACATCAGAAGCTGCGACGTGGTTATCTTTGCCGGAGGCCGATCCGGAACGCTGGGGGAATTCGCCATCGCCTACGATGAGGCGAAGGTAATTGGGGTTCTGGAAGGCACAGGAGGCATTACCGAGCATTTGAAGGAAATCATCGGCTTTATGCAGAAGGAGACAGGAGCAATCGTGTGCTATGATGCCGATCCGGAGCGTCTGCTGGATCGGCTGGAGCGCATCTACAAAGAACGAATCCTTCCTCACCACTTAAAGGCCATCGAGGACTGTGACCCGGGTGGAACGTCACCGGACTAGCCATCAGAGACAAAACAAAGCGCGCATCTGATCACATCTCGATCAATTCTATTCCGGAGAAGAAGCCTTTGATCCAAGCCATCTCCTCCCCGGGCAACATGCGCCCCGGCATTCCCGCTGTGGGTTTGCCGATCCTCTCGCCCTTGGATAGTCCTAGCGGGTTATAGGGCAAAAGCCAGCAGCGCCTTACTCCTATCTCTTTGAACATCGCCGCAATCTGCTCCAGGTTTTTTGCCTGAGCGGTGATGCCGGGGATCAAAGGAACCCTGGGAATGACGCCGGAAGGCCTCTCCCGTACCAGTCGGGCCAGATTGCTGAAGATGACCTCATTCTCCTTGCCGGTATATTTTCGGTGCAGCTCCGGGTCGGCTAGTTTGATGTCAAATAGAATCAGATCAAGCCAGCCCAGTATTTTTTTATTGAACTCATCAAAATCGAAAAAGCCGCAAGTCTCGATTGCGGTCTGGATTCCGTTTTGCTTTAACTGTTGCAGGAGGAGTGAAGTATAGTCGATAAAGAGAGTCGGTTCGCCCCCTGATAAAGTCACTCCCCCGCCTGAGGTCTCATAATAGGCTTCGTCGCGGAGGACGATCTCCACAAGCTCATCAATCTCGTAGAAACGGCCGATCTGCCTCAGGCCCCGGCCCGGACAAGCTTCAACACACGTGCCACAGCGTTTGCATGCCGCCCGGTCGATGCGTCCCGGCAAGTCCAGGTGCGCTGCGCCGTTGGGACAGGCGGCAGCGCAATCGCCGCATCGGATGCACGCGGAGGGGTAGAATCCAATTTCCGGTCCCGGATCAATGGACTCCGGGTTGTGGCACCAGGAGCATCGCAGAGGACATCCCTTAAAGAAGATGACGGTTCTGATTCCGGGGCCATCGTCTAGAGAGTGTCTCTTGATATCGAAAACAAGCGGCTGTCGATTCATCGATGAGTAAGGAGTCGTCTCTGTCTTGATGGGAAGGTTGAAATATCTGACTCAACCCCCTAACCCCCACTCGTTGGGGGCACTTTTGAATTTGGGGACACCCCCAAGCCCCCGGAAGGAGGAATCCTTCCCCTCTTTTTCAGCAGCCCGCTAAATTACGGTTGCTTTCCGGTCACGGCCAGTTGGAGATGATTGGCCATATATCCGAACTTCAACATGTAGTTCAAGTTGCCCTTGATCATCACCTCGTTGTTCAGGACCAGCTTGAGGATATCTCTGTCCATGGATAACAGATAGGTCATCAGAGACCGGGCATCCTTGAAAATCACCGAGACGTCAGGGTTCGGGATCAGCTTCTCTTTCACCTTGAGGCCATTTTCGCTGAAGGTAGCGGCGACAGTAATCGACTTGTCACGGCTCCTGAACTGGTAGCTGCCATTGAAGCCCATGATATTGCGCCGGAAATCCTTATCGACCTTGTAGGCCAGGCTCATTAGCTTCAGAAGTAATTTCAGAAACTCCTCCGCCGCCTCGCTTTCCATGCATCGCAGGAACTGTTTCTCAACCCGTGTCTTCCACCACCGCCTGAATATGTTGAGGAACCAATCCATCTTCTTCTCCTGCTGTAAAAATTGAAGCTGTGATTAAAGTCTTGATCAACCCCCTGCCCCCAATCTTGGGGGAAGAAGGGAAATCTGGGGGACACCCCCAAACCCCCGGAAGGGAAGTGTCCCTTCATCCTCTCGAAAACTGAGAACGGATAACTGATAACTGAAGTTGGGAACCTCTAGCCCCCGGCAGGACAAATCCTGCATCCCCGCCCCTTAGTCTCTATGGAAAGATAACCTCTCTGCCTTTTTCCAGATTATACTCCGCTCTGGTGATAATTTCACCCTGCATGGTCGGATTCAGGTCCACGAAATACGCCGTATATCCGGATACCCTGACCAGCAAGTCTGGATAGTTGGCCGGATTGTTTCTGGCGTCTTCCAGAGTCTCCCGGCTGATGATATTGAACTGAACCTGCAGGCCGCCTGTCCGCATATAGGCTTCCACGCTTTGGGCAAATTTGGTGATGGTGAGCTCTCGGTTTTCAGATGGCGTGTATTTTAGATTCAAGGCGTGACCGTTGGTGATTTTGGTGTGATCCAGACCGGCTACGAAATTCAGGCAGGGCGTCAGCTCCGGCGCCGACCCCGAAACCGGCGTGATACCGCTGGGCAGAGGCTCTCCCTTCACCCGGCCGCTTGGAAGCGCGCCGGTGAGCAGCGCAAATCCGGCGTGGTAGGTCATCGTCCAGTAGCCAACGGTGTATTTGCCGCCCCGATAGTTCTGTTTGCTCTGAAACTCCCGGTATAGAAAGTCCAGTATATAATCAGCATTCTCTTTGGCCAACCGGCTGTCGGTGCCGAATTTCTCCGTTGAGGTCTTCACCATCTTGTGAAGTTTCTGATGCGAACCTTCCCAGTTCTCGTTGATTGCCTTGACCATCTCCGAAAGCGTTACGGACTTCTTATTGAACACGAACTCCTGAATGGCAGTGAGAGAATCCACCACTTCCGAAAGCCCGATGATGGCTACCCCGGAAGAATTATAGGTAGCCCCTCCTTCGACCACATCTTTGTCATTTTGAAGACATCCTTCCGTCATGGCGGAGAGGAGGGGAGTGGGATGAATCATCTGATGCACTTTGCCAAAATCGTTGTTCAGCGTCACCGCCTGCTCGATGAGCCAGCCCATCTGAATCTCGAAAGCCTGCTTGAATTCCTCAAAAGACGTTATCACATCGAGCGCCGGGGTGACCGGGCCGATCTGCTCATCTTCCGTCAACCGGTGTTTCCCCTGGAAGAGCGCCATCTCCAGAGGCGAGGTGAGATTCATCAAAATGGCGCCGGAGTGGCCGAAAGTGCGCCCGTTGCTGGCGGGCTCCACGCAGCCGACCGAAGCATAGTCCCGCGCATGCTCCAGGGTTACCCCCTGCCCCATCAGAGATTCGATCACCGAGACATCGTTGTGAAAGCATGGCGTTGCCCCGGTATTGACATTGACTTCGCACAGGCGTCGCAAATACTCCGGCGGATTGACCCCCGGATAGTATCGGCAGTTGACGTTCGGATCGCGCAGCCCGAGAATCTCGGTGGCTCTCAGCATCACATAGGTGAGATCATTTACAGCATCGTTACCCTGCATATCCACACCACCCAGGGTAATGGCCTGATTGGATCCTGTCCCCCCGAAAAGCGCTTCGCCCGTCTCTGGAACCACCGGAACGTGATCGGCGATCTTCAACCAGAAACAGCCTATCAGTTCAACAGCCCCGGCAGGGGTCAGGTTTCCGCTATCGATATCGTTCCGATACAGCTCATAGAGAGTCTGGTCCAACCTGCCCAGGCTCAACCCCACGTTGGCATTCTCCTGATGAAGGGCGATCCAGCAGACCCAAACGGCATTCAGGGCCTCCCGGAAAGTTTGCGGTTTCTCTCCCGGGACTCTGGCGCAAATATCGCGCAGGGCTTCCAACTCCCGTTTCCGGCTGGCATCGATCTCCGCTTCGGCCATCCGACCGGCTTCCCGGCTCAAATTCTGAGCATAGGAGAGAACGCCATCGATGGCCATCCGGACCGCCTGATAGAAGTCGGTCTTCTGCCGATTCTCCACCGCACTCCCCAGAGCCTTCTCTTTCGCCTCGGCCTCGTTTCTCACCGCCTTCAACCCCCGCTCAACAACCGCGGAGAAATCGGGGATGGTATGAGAGATACAGACGGCCTTGCTCGCCACAAAGAAGACGATCCGCTCCATCACTTGGTGGCAAACCGGATTGTGGTGAATCTTCCGGGAAACCTCGGCCACCGTCCGGTCCATCCAGTAGGGAAATATCTCGAAATTCAGCTCCTTGATTTCCTCTCTGGTGATTCGGTAAGGGTTCTTTTTTCTCCTGTGAATGGTCTCCAGTTCCGGCCAGATGGAGAGGGCATTGAGAAAATCGGGGTAAAGCACCACGCCAACGGGTCTGGTAGTAGTGGTGCCGGCAAGCAAATTTTCATCTGGGATCAGCGGACGCTTGTTTTCCAGCATGTACTTGAGGCGCTTGCCAGCCCGCAATTCCGGCGAATCCTCCGGATTATCCACAGATTTCATGTAGCGCGTCATCCACCGGGGGAGTTCGGTGCAGATTTCTGGATTGCTGGCGAAGTGTCGCTGGCGCAGCTCCTTCAGCCGCGGGAGATTATCCAGCAGAATTCCCCTCAGGCTCAGATCATTCAGCGTGGAATGGCTCATATTGATTCCTCTTTGACTCCATTCTATCACTCGGCGGGCGGCTCCGCTCCTCCGGCAGGCGTTGCTGAACTTGGGAGCCATTGCAATTCAGCATCCTTTGTAATCTCCACGTAGCTGCCGTCTACCTGGATATCGCCATCGTCCATCATGTAAGCTTGGGATGGCAGGCTTCTGCTGACACCCCGCCGGTGAATCCCGGAGGTGTGCGTATGGCCGATGATCACACAGCAGTTATTCTCCAGGGCATGCTTATCGGCGCCACCCCAGATGATTCTGATGAATTTGTTGATCTTGTCCTGTTCCTTGCCGCTGACGGGCGAGGCCTTCTTCAAGTCGCTGGCCATCCATCCCCTCCATCGGCATATCCGGTACCACAGATCGCGCAGCAGCGGAGTATTGACCAGAAACTCCACCACCGGAGGAGCAATGTGTTTCAAGCCCAGAAAACCCCAGTCGATGGACCAACGATGGCCGTGGGTTATGTAATACTTGCGCCCGCCTTCCTCCACCTCCAACTGGTTCTTGTACACCTTGATGTTGGGATAGGGCTTCATCAGCTCGACCATCACACCGTAGGGATCATGGTTCCCCGCCACATAGTCAAAAGGGTAGTCGCCCAGCAGTTCACCCAGTTGCTTGCATGCCGCAGCTTGTTGCCACTTCTTCTTGCCCAGAGGAAGGATGTTGAACATGTCCCCATCGCCGATGAGACGATGCTTCCCCTGCTTTCCCAAGGTGATCCACTCGACCACGCCGGGGCGCAAACCCTCCGGATCGCAATGCCAATCGCTGGAAATCCATATCGCCATCTTATCCTCCTTCGGGGACGAGTCAAGGATCGTCCCTACATACCGTTGTCGGTCATTCTCGCGTAAGGCGGGAATCCATCCATGACGGGCGACCACAAGAGTCGCCCCTATAAACACTGACAACTACGTGTTATCCAGGTCGAATCCTATTGCCAGCCTTCTCCGATGCCACTCCTCATCCATCAACAAAAAGTAACCGAAGTTGCGATATTGATATTCGGAAGGGTCCTTATCCGGATCATACTTTTTGAGCAGTTCGGTGGCATACATGAGCTCCCCTAAATAAAGGCCATCGGCAATCTGGACCAGCTCGTCCAGGCAGTAGTTATCGGGCGGAAAGGTTCGGAGATTGGGCCACCGATAGTTGAACTGGAACACCTGCTTTCCGCGGTTCTCAGCATTGACGGAGGCGGCCTGCCTTCCGATGAAGAAGAAGCTCTTCAGATCGATGCCGAACGCCTTTTTCTCTTCCGGGGCGGGATCCTCAGTCCAGAGACCGGCCACTTTCATCGCCTTTCCCACAAGCCTCTTTGGAGTGGTGCGGAGAGAATAGGTATTTGCTCCCCAGAATGTCGGCGATTCGCCGGTCTCGTGGTCTTCGGTGATCTCCCGTAACTGCTGGGGATCAATCCCCTCGAACGTCTTGCCTGTCCATGGAGTAAACAGCCGGGCAAGCCCCCAGGCCATATTGAGGGTGTTCAACTTGAAAATACCCAGAAG
Organism: Dehalococcoidia bacterium; assembly: GCA_028711995.1. Taxonomy (NCBI): domain Bacteria; kingdom Bacillati; phylum Chloroflexota; class Dehalococcoidia; species Dehalococcoidia bacterium. Next base: position 7,056 of record JAQTRE010000014.1, read on the forward strand.
CCCCTCGCTGTGAAAAGACACAAGCGCTCCCCTGAAGAATCCCTTCAGCTCTTTGGGGCAGACGCCCCGGTTGAATATCTCGCTCAATTTGTCAAAGTAGGGCGAGTCCGTATGCGGGTGCTCTCTGAGCTCATCGGAATAGGCCTTCAGGAGACCAAGGATGGTTCTCTTATCCTTCATTTCTTCTTGTATCTCAGCGAGCAGGCGGTCATTGCAGTTACCGTCAATCGGATCGGCAAAAGTGAACGTGGTGAATTTTTGCGGCAAGGGGTCGACCTTCGGTCTTTGAGCATACGGGATTCCTATGTAAGGGAAGACGATCTGTGCCTCTGTCTTCCACCTTTCGTCCATCAACAGGAAATAGCCGAAGTGTTCGTAGTCGTACTCCGAAACCGGCAGCCTGGGATCGTATCCGCCAAACAGCCGATTGGTGGCAAAGAGCAACTGTCCCAGGTAGAGGCCTTCAGCGATCTCCACGATCTCATCGATAAGGTAACTCAAGGGCGGCAGGTTGTGCAATTTCGGCCAGCGATAGTTGAGCTGAAAGACTTCCCGCTGGCTTTGGCGATAGACCGAAGGAGCCCGCCGGGCGATGAAATGTCCCCCCTCTTTCTCATAGCCATACCGCGTCCGCTCCCCTTCCTTCGCCTCTTCCAGCCGCATCCAGAATGCCAGGAACGTCAGGCTCACTGCATTTAAAGGCGACTGGTCGATCTCGTTGAAATGATTGATCCCGATGAAGGTGGGAACGTCGCCTTTCTCATACTCCCCGCTCATCCCGGCCAGTTCATCGGTGCCAGCCTCCCGGAAACTCTTTCCCACCCAGGGGGGAACCTTTCCCAGTGAAGTGCTCCAGATGAACCCCAGCACATTGCCGAAATCTGCCCATATGCCTTTTTTATCGCCCGTTCTCAGGCCAATGGTAATCCCATAGTGATGCCCTTCAACCCGGTCCGGGGTTTTGCCGCACTGGAAGAGTTTGGCCAGCTTGGCAAAAGGCGGGGCGTTGTTATCGATCTCCCCTTCCAGTTCCTTGAGGTAGGATTGCATCAGCTCAAGGACGGAGGATTTGCCCTCCACGTCACTCTTGATTGCTGCTGCCAGAGGATCGTCCGGAGGCTGTGTCTCCAGGCAGGTAAGCCTCTTGAGTTCATCGGGGACGGTTCTCGGCGCCCCTGTCCCTGCATCCAATCCCGCTCTGAGGAGAGTCTTGCGGTCAATCTCGACCACAAAATGCTCGTCTTTCCCGGATTGCCAGCGCACGGCGTCTTGGGTCGTCAAAAGAAGCTTCCCCGCCCGGGTCTCGATCTTCAAGTAGATGTCCGGTCGACTGTCAAAGAACTGGTTGAAGGCCTTTCCTTCATAGGCAAGCTGAAAATTGCCGTCTCCATCCGTGGTGGCTTTTCCCAGAAGATCATCGAAAAGAAGGTCTTTATCGAAAGCGATTACAGCGAGCCCGGCTATTCCCCGTTTGCTCTCCAGTTCCCTCACCTTTCCCCATATTTTGAAGCTCATATTGTTAACCTCCAGTCTCCTTGCAAGGGCTTGATCAGTCGTGCCCCTACCTCCCTCTTCAATAGGAGTCTGCACGGGGCATCTCCAATGCCTGCTCTCTTTTCAATGGTGGCTTCTGATTATGGCATGAGATGCATAACGCTGGCCATGAGATACAAAGCAGTATGCGCCGTCGCCCCCCCCCGATGCACTTGTTGGACGGCGTGGCGGTTGCTCATCTTTCAGTGCCGTGCCAACACGATCCCTTCAGCCAGCCGATCAGACCCCTCCTCTTTTCTATTGGATTCCGGAAACTCCCATTGTTCAAAACCATGAAGCTCAGGAAAATGCTCCTAACCACCTTGCGATAGGACAGCGGGGATGACCGTTTTTTTCATCTTATCTCAGTTTTCTCTTGGGTGGTAGGCGTGGACGTAGGCGTTATTCATGGGAACTCTCGAAAGTAGGCCGCCTCAATAGATGCAGGCATCGAGAATGGAAAGAACCTCTTCCAGCACGCCATCCGAAGCCTTTCCGATACGCTTGGCCTGACGCGCCTGAAAATCGATCGATTTGACCTGCTCCACCATGATGAATCCGCTGACTTTCGGCTCATCCGCAACGGCGATGTGGAAAGGGAATCCCCGATCCGTATTCGTCAGGGGACAAACGATGGCCAGACCTGTATGCTGGTTGAAAAGGGTATTGCTCACCACCAGGGCCGGTCGGCGGCCTTTCTGTTCATGGCCCGATTGAGGGTCAAAGGTTACGGTGATGAAGTCGCCTTTCTCTGGAATGTAGGGCTTCATTCACCACGCCTCTTTGCCGACCGGTTTGCCCCAATCGACTTCACCGGCTGCGTAGTCTGGAGGAATGCGGGATACCAGTTCCTCAAGGTTATACCTGCTGCGTTTGGGCTTTGCGGGGGAGATAATGATGGCTCCATCCCGCACAGCCACATCAACGTCATCCCCAACGGAAATGTGCGCATCCTCCAACACCTGTCTGGAAAGGCGGAGCCCCTGGCTGTTGCCCCATTTCTGAACCTTGGTGACCATGTTGCACCCCCTGCGGATATCCAAAGTATAGCCATGGCGGAAATACTCTGTCAAGGGAAGGACTTCCTACCAAAAGCAAGGCCACCCTAGAAAAATGACGCTCTGGCGGTCGGGTTTCTGAGATCAGTTGTTGGTCAATGCGTTATGCGCCAGTGACCGGCGCTTCCAGGTCCATAAAAGTGAAATGGATGTAGGGCGGCTCTAAATTGTAGCCCGTTGCCAGGAAAAACCGCTGCCTCGTCACGTGCGGTTCACGGAAGATGTCGAGGCAGGTAATTTCAAGATAGCCCTGAACCTCTCTAACCTGCTTGGTGTAGTCGACAATGATGAATGCAGGGTTTCTGAAGAAATTGGCTGTCTGGTTCGGGAGGATGTGTCCGGGGGATGCTGGAATGGCATTCAGCTCTCGATTGTACTTGTGTTCCGACAGCTTCGCACCGTCAAGTTTTAACTTATCGAGTCCCACACAAATCTCCTCTGGGGCCCATGTTACTACACTTTGAAATGCAGTACCAGAGCCATAATTACGGAGTGTTCCGTAGAAGTGAGGTATTGTACCGTCTGCTCGCGGACCCTTGTGGCCTCTTCCGGCAAGCCAAGGTCCTTCTTTTCTTCGGCTTCGATATCTGTGAACTCGATTATGTAGCGGGAACCGCCAGGCTCGAACGCCAGGAAAGGCGCATTGCTGATCTTGCGATCTTTCAGGACTTCCCTGATGGCCCAGTAATGCCACGACAAGAGACACAACGACGCCGACGAAGGTGAAGACAGCTGCACCGGCCTGAGCAATTGCCGCCCACTGCTCAAGTGTCACGATTCCCGGTCACCGTCCTCTTCTTATTCGCCTAACAAGTTGATACAAGGAACTACCCTGGCACGTTGTTTTTCAACTCCTCCAGCCACACCGTGGCCTCGGAGTCGCTGGGGGCGCGCCAGTCACCGCGGGGGGAGAGAGAGCCGCCCGATCCCACCTTGGGGCCATTGGGTAGCGCCGACCGCTTGAACTGGCTGGTCTTGAAGAAGCGATACACGAAGACCTCCAGCCATTTCTTGATCTCAGGCAGGTCGTACTGGTGGCGTTTCTCCATCGGGATAAACTCCGGCCAGCCTCCAAGGGCCTTATCCCTCCAGGCGTGATGCGCCAGATAGGCCACCTTGCTGGGCCGGAATCCGAAGCGGGTGATGTAGTAGAGATTGAAATCCTGAAGCTCGTAGGGGCCGATCTGCGATTCCGTGCTCTGGGCAGGCCTCTCGGCGTTATCCTCTTGATCTGGGATGAGCTCGGGAGAGATTTCGGTGTTGAGGATGGATTCCAGCACGGCGTTGGTCTTGGGATCGAATCGACCCGTGGTCGTCACCCATCGGATGAGGTGCTGAATCAACGTCTTGGGTACTGAGGCATTGACGTTGTAATGTGACATGTGATCGCCGACGCCATAGGTGGCCCACCCCAGAGCGAGTTCGCTCAGGTCGCCGGTTCCGACCACCAGGGCATGATGCAGATTGGCCAGCCGGAAGAGATGAGAAGTCCTCTCACCCGCTTGGACGTTCTCGAACGTGATGTCATACTGTTTCTCGCCTGTGGCATAGGGATGCCCGATATCGCGGAACATCTGCATGCACGAAGGGGAGATATCGATCTCGCCGGCTGTCACGCCGAGCGCCTTCATCAGGGACTGGGCATTGCCTTTGGTGATCTTGCTGGTGGCGAATCCGGGCAGGGTATAGGCGAGGATGTTGCTGCGGGAAAGCCCCATCGCATCCATGGTCCCGGCTGAAACCAGCAGAGCCTGGGTGGAATCGAGCCCGCCGGAAACCCCAATGACTACCCTCTGAATGCCAGAGGCCGTCAGACGCTTCATCAAGCCTTGAACCTGGATGCTGTAGATTTCGTAGCAGCGCTTGTCCATCACCGAGGGATCGCCGGGGACAAAAGGAAAACGCTCCACGCTGCGATTCAGGGAGACATCCTCTTCGGGGAACTGGAACTCAAAGGAAATCCGGCGCATGGCAGAGAGCCGCTGCCGGTTCTCTCCGACCGAATCGTTGAAGCTGGTCAGCCGCATCCGTTCCTGAACCAGACGCTCTATGTCGATATCAGCAGTGATCAGCTGCTCTTCTCTGGCAAAGCGCGCAGATTCGGCCAGCTTGCGGGAATTCTCATAGATCAGGGCCAGCCCATCCCAAGCCAGGTCGGTGGTCGATTCCCCCGGACCGGCAGCTGAATAAAGGTAGGCGGCCAGGCACTTGGCGGATTGCGAGGCGCAGAGGAGTCGGCGGTAATCGGTCTTGCCCACAGTGATGTTGCTCGCGGAGAGATTGGCCAGCACGGTTGCCCCAGCCAGAGCGCCGTAGGTGCTCGGTGGGATGGGCGTCCAGAGGTCTTCGCATATCTCCGCGTAAAGAGAAAAGCCGGGCATGTTGGCCGCCTCGAAGATCAGGTCGGTGCCGAAAGGAACAGATTGGCCCAGAAAATTCACTTCCTTCCGAATGGCGTCGCGGGCGGAGGTGAACTGGCGCTTCTCATAGAATTCGCGGTAGTTCGGGATATACGTCTTGGGGGCAATGCCGAGGACTTTGCCCCGGTAGATCGCAATGGCGCAGTTGAAAAGCTTCTCCTCCAGTCGCAGTGGCGCGCCGACGAGCAATACGGGTGCGAGCTCTCGGCTTTCACTCACCAACTTCTCCAGCACCGAGAGGGTTGCCTCCAAAAGGGCATCCTGGTGGAAAAGGTCGTCGTTGGAATAGGCGGAGATTCCCATCTCCGGAAAGAGGGCCACGGCGGCGTGCTTTTCCGAAGCGCGCCGAGCCAGAGCGAGGGTATGCTGCAGATTGTAGGCCGGGTCGGCCACACGCACGGAGGGAACGCACACCGCTACCCGGATGAACCCGTGAGAATAGAGCGAATAGAATCGATGGTGCATATGAGCCCCCTCTCCACTGCTTGGATTCGATTATACCACAGCAGGCGATGATGGGCAGGCGGCACCCAGGATTTGGGAACAACCATGATCACCCGCTATCGTCGATTTTGACTCCATAGACCCTGTGGGATATAATGAGGACAATTTACGGAATCTGTGGAAAAAACAGATGACTTTATCTTGAATAGGAACTTCGTTGATGACGCATTTTGCTGCCTTTTTGGGCGAAGAGTCAGACGGTGGCGTTGATAGGAGGTGGCCAACTTGTACTGTGTGAAGTGCGGAGCTCAAGTATCGGATAATTGGCAGGTATGTCCCCATTGTTCTGCCCCTCTGGCTCGAAATGTCAGCGACACCCGTCAGTTAGATACCGGCAATCGTCCCATCGAAGTCACGCCCGATATGGCCGTCAAGGGTCCCAGCCCCTGGTTCTATGGTGTTGGGATATCTCTCATTGTGGTTGGATTTGTTCTGGCTATTGTTCTCTTCGTCGTGGGATTCGTCGGCAACAACCCCGATGAACGATTCATTGTCCCCGGCGTCCATGAGCTTCAGTTTGATGAAACCGGCAAATACACACTCTATTATGAGTATCAGAGTTCTGTTGATGGTATAGGATACTCAACCAGCAAGTACTTGAAGGGGGTAGTGGTCAACCTTCAATCCAAGGATGGATTCGGATCTGTTCCGCTGTCGAACAGCAGCGGGGATTTCAGCTATCAATATGGAAGCCGTGCCGGGAAATCGTTGTTTGAGTTCGAGATCGAGCAACCGGGAAGATATGTCCTTACCACACGGTATCAAGACGGAACCTCAGTGCCGGAAGTGGTCTTCGCCGTGGGGCCGAGCTTCGATATCGTTGCCTTTCTGCTCAGGAGTTTCGGTATCGGATTTGGCGGATTCATCCTGGGAGTTCTGGCTATCGTATGGGTGTTTCTGAAGCGTCGGAAAGCGCGCATCCAAGTAATGAAAACGTATCCAGCGGCGCAAATCGAGTCCTCTGTCTCACCAAGTTCCAGACTCGCGGTAACTCTACTGGCTGCATTTGCGGGAACATTGGGCATCCATCGATTTTACCTTCGGAAGATCGGGACTGGAGTCTTGATGCTGGTTACCTGCGGTGGTCTGGGGGTTTGGGCTCTGATCGATTTCGTTATGGCGATCTGTGGTGAAATGAAAGACAAGGATGGCCTGCCCATTACCAAATGGTAGAGGCCTGTCGATGCCCTTATTGTTCAAGGGCAGGGTGATACCCCGACTACGATACCGCCAAGGCAGTGGGCGAAAAGACTCGATAGACAAGCCGAGATTTGGCCACCTGAACCCAATGTTTGCAGTAGGCAGGAGAATTAATGGCAGCACTTTTTGAAAAGACCTGCATCAAAAACATGGAGCTGAAAAACAGGCTGGTTCGGTCGGCGACTCATGAGGGGATGTCCGACCTAAACGGATTTCCTGAAAAAGCGCTCTTTAAGCTCTATGAAAGGCTGGCAAAAGGGGGCGTCGGCCTGATCATAACCGGATATGCCTTTGTCTCTCGTGACGGAAACAGCCCCTCCAAAGGGATGCAAGGCATCGACCGCGAGGAGCACATATCGGCATATCGCGAACTGACCGATCACGTTCACCAGAACGGCGCCAAGATTGCGATGCAGGTTGCCCATTGCGGGAGGCAGACAACCTATGATGCTATCGGCACGCAACCTATCGGCCCCTCACCCGTAAGAGACAAGTCTCTATTTGTTACGCCAAGGGAGATGACCGAGGAAGACATCGAAAGAATCATCGAGGCGTTTGGCCAAGCATCGAGGAGGGCCAAAGAGAGCGGTTTTGATGCCGTGCAAATCCATGGCGCTCATGGCTACCTCATCAATCAATTCCTCTCTCCGTATACCAACAGGAGAAAAGACCAGTGGGGCGGGTCCATTGAGAATCGAATGCGCTTTGTCAGCGAGATATACCACCAATGCCGCAAACAGGTGGGCGAGGAGTTCCCTATCCTCATAAAAATCAACGGATATGACACGATGAAAGGCGGCCTGAGATTGGATGAAAGCATGGAGATGGCCCGGATGATGGGTAAAATGGGGTTTGACGGGATTGAGGTCAGCTGCGGAATCGACGAAGACAATTTCTCCACACTGAGAGGGGATCTGCCCGTGGAAGCCATGCTTGATGATTGGGATATCTACCGAAAAAAGAATCCGGTCTATCGCACGCTAATGAGGCTCCTGGGAAGGAAAATCGTCAAGCCTCTTCCCTTTGTTGAGGCTTACAATCTGGAGAGCGCCAAGGCCATCAAAGGCAAGGTGGATATTCCCGTATTCCTTGTCGGCGGGCTCATAAATCCCGGGACAATGGAAGCAGTTATCGAGAGGGAGGACGCCGATTATATTTCACTTTCCCGAGCCCTTATAGTGGACGTGGGATTTCCAGAGAAGATTCGTATGGGAAGCCGTGAGCCTTCAAGGTGCATCCATTGTAATCTCTGTATCGGATACGTGACCAAGAGGCCGTTGCGTTGTTACCACGGGAAAAGAATAAACAAAAAAGAACGGCCGAAACCTCTTCAAGATTCGTAGGCGATGGCGGGTGGATTTCGGTTCGATGGGCAGTCCTATAGAAACGCCTGATATGAAGAATGCCTTTGAGTCCCAGTGTTATGTCATATTTGTAATGTCATTCTGAGCGAAGCGAAGAATCTCAATCCCCATCATCGAAGATTCTTCGGTCATCCATACGGATTCCCTCAGAATGACATTGCGCCAGATCATAGTTGACACAACACTAGCCATTCGGGTGCAGGTACTCCCGCAGCGGCAGGACGTTGAACTGCTGCCCTTTGCGCCCCAGCGCATCCACCGCCGCCCTGGCGGCATCGATCGAGGTGAAGCAGGGAATTCGGCGTTCCACGGCAGCGCGCCGGATATAGAAACCATCGCGAAGTGGAACTCTAGCGCCTGATGCAGTATTGATCACCCCATCCACCGTCCCATCCCGGATTACATCCAAGACGTTGGGGTGGCCTTCAAACAGCTTTTTGGTGATCCTCGTCACTGGAATCCCCATATCCGCAATGAATGCTGCCGTGCCCTCAGTGGCATAGATTCGGTAATTGATCTGGGCCAGTTTCCGGATGATGGGTATGGCGCTGGGCTTATCCCGATCGGCGATGCTCAGCAGTATGGACCCCTCGGAGGGAAGAGAGAGTCCGGCAGCTATCAGCGCCTTGGCAAATGCGCCCGCAAAATCATAGTCGATCCCTAGAATCTCACCAGTGGATTTCATCTCCGGCCCCAGGTAGGTATCCACGCCGGGTAACTTGGCCATGGAAAACACCGGCGCTTTGATTCCCACCAGCTTCTGCCTTTTCCACAGGCCGCCTTTGTATCCCTGTTGCGCCAGGCTTTTCCCCAGCATCACATTGGTCGCCACCTTGACCATCGGCACGCCGGTGACCTTGGAAATGAAGGGCACAGTGCGGCTGGCCCGAGGGTTCACTTCAATCACAAAAACCTCGGAACCATTTTCTCCGGGCATGATCACATACTGGATATTCATCAGCCCCCTGATGCCCAGATGAAGGCCGATGGTAGTGGTGTATTCGACGATAGTGTCCACTTCCTTTTTGGTGAGATTGATCCCCGGATAGACCGCCATCGAATCGCCGCTGTGCACCCCTGCTCGCTCGATTTGCTCCATCACCCCGGGAATGAGAACTGCCTCGCCATCGCAGATCGCATCGACCTCTACCTCTTTGCCTTCGAAATACTTATCGACGAGCACCACTTTGCGCTCATCCAGCTCGGCGGCGAATTTCATGAATCGGTGGATTTCGGTGGGACTGTGAACGATCTCCATCGCCCGGCCGCCTAAGACGTAGCTTGGCCTGACCAGAACCGGATAGCCGATCGCCTCAGCGACGTTTAGAGCCTCCTCAACCGTTCTCACCGCTGCGCCGGGCGGCTGAGGGATTCCCAGGCGAGAGAGGAAGTCTCCGAAGCGGCCTCGGTCTGAAGCGATGTCAATGGCGTCCGAACTGGAGCCCAGAAGGGTTATTCCGCTTCGAGTGAGAGGTTCGGCCAGGTTGATGGCCGTTTGCCCGCCGAATTGAACGATGCACGGTGGCGCGTTCCCGGAATCTCCGATCTCGTTCTCCAGAATATCCCGCAGGCTTTCCTCATCGAGCGGCTCAAAGTAAAGGCGGTCGCTGATATCGAAATCGGTGGAGACGGTCTCCGGGTTCGAATTGACCATGATGCTGCCGATGCCTGCTTCCTGAAGCGCCCACGCCGAATGGATGCTGCAATAATCGAACTCGATGCCCTGCCCGATGCGGATTGGCCCGCTGCCGATCACCACCGCCTTCTCTCCGCCAAGCGGTTCGGCTTCATTTTCCTGTTCGTAAGTGCTGTAGAAATAAGGGGTTTCAGCGGCAAACTCGGCGGCGCACGTATCCACCATCTTGTAAACCGGAAGAATGTTCCATTGATGCCGCAATGCCCTCACCTGCTCCGGCAACCTGTCGGCCAGCGTGCCGATGACTCCATCAGGGAAGCCCATCCTTTTGGCTTCTCGAAGCAGCTCTGGCGTCAATTTTTCCGAAAGGAGACGCTTTCCCATCTCCGCCAGGTTTTGAAATTTATTCAGAAACCAGGGGTCGATGCCGGTGCGCCGGCAAATGTTTTCAGTAGTCATTCCCCGCCGGAGAGCGGCCATGATCGCCCACAGGCGCTGGTCGGTGGGCTCAAATCCGAATTGTCCGTCTTTCCATCGGGGGTCTTCCCAGAGGATCGTCCGCTTGTCGAATTCCAGAGAGCGGATGGCCTTCTGGAAGGCGGCCTCGAAGGTGCGGTCGATGGCCATGGTCTCGCCGGTCGACTTCATTTGCGTGCCCAGAATCCGATCCCCCATGGCGAACTTATCGAAAGGCCAGCGAGGGATTTTGACCACGCAGTAGTCCAGCGCCGGTTCGAAGGCTGCGGTCGTCTTGCCGGTGACTTTGTTGGCGATCTCGTCGAGCCGTTTCCCTGCAGCGATCTTGGCCGCCACCCGTGCAATCGGATAGCCGGTGGCTTTGCTGGCTAGCGCCGAGCTTCGACTGACGCGCGGATTGACCTCGATGACATAATAGGGACTCTCATCCGGTTGGCGCGAGGCAACGATCGGATTGGGCTCCAGCGCAAATTGGACATTGCAGCCGCCTTCAATTCCCAGTGCCCGAATGATCCGGATGCTGGCCGAACGCAGCATCTGGTATTCCTTATCCGTCAGAGTCTGGCTTGGGGCCACCACAATGCTGTCGCCGGTGTGGATGCCCATCGGGTCGATGTTCTCCATATTGCAGATGATGATGCAATTGTTGGCACCATCGCGCATCACCTCGTACTCGATCTCTTTCCAACCGGTGAGGCACTTCTCCAGCAAAACCTGATGGATCGGGCTGGCGGCCAAGCCTCCGGCGGTGATCTCTTCGAATTGGGCCTGGTTTCCGGCAATACCTCCGCCGGTGCCTCCGAGAGTGTAGGCAGGGCGAATCACTATGGGAAACCCGATCACCCTGGCGGCTTCTCTGGCCTCATCCATGTTCCTCACCGTGACGCTCTGCGGCACGGGCTCCCCGATCTCCAGGAGCATGTGCTTGAAAAGGTCTCTGTCTTCGGCCTTGCGGATGGTGGCGATGGGGGTCCCCAGCACTAGAACACCGTACTTATCCAGGATTCCGGCATCGGCCAGCTCGATCGCCAGATTGAGTCCGGTCTGGCCGCCGAGTGTCGGCAGAAGGCCATCGGGGCGTTCCCTCTTGATGATCCTCTCGATGACTTCTACCGTTAGCGGTTCAATGTAAACGATATCGGCGATGCCCTCATCGGTCATGATGGTGGCCGGATTGGAGTTCACCAGAACAGTGGTGATCCCTTCTTCGCGCAGAGACCGGCATGCCTGAGTGCCGGAGTAGTCGAACTCCGCCGCCTGCCCGATGATGATCGGCCCCGAACCGATGACCAAGACTTTCTTAACCTGCTGCATTCGATTTCAACTGCCTTTACCAAGGGGTAGCTTGGCCGACGTCGGCCAAGCTACCCGGAATCTCACGGGCGACCACGAGAGTCGCCCCTACTCACCATCTCCAAAAATTTCTCGAACAGGTACATATTGTCCAATGGCCCGGGAGAGGCCTCCGAATGATACTGGATGGAGAAGACCGGCAAATCCTTGTGACGCAGTCCTTCCACAGTTCCATCATTCAGATTGACGTGGCTCACCTCAAGGCCGTTTTTGACGGTATCGGCATCCACGGCATAGCCGTGGTTCTGCGCGGTGATATAGACGTGCCCGGTCTGCAAATCCCGAACCGGATGGTTTGCCCCTCGATGCCCGAATTTGAGCTTGAACGTCTTTGCCCCGAACACCCGTCCGATGAGCTGATGTCCCAGGCAGATTCCCATCACCGGCTTGGTCTCCACAAGCTGCCGCACCGTCGGTTCCAGATAGCCGAGCATCGCCGGGTCACCTGGGCCTGGAGACAGCAACACTCCATCGGGATTCATTTTCAGAATCTCCTCCGCTGAAGCCGTGCAGGGCATGGCCGTGACTGAGCATCCAAGTCGGCGCAGTGTCCGCAGAATGTTGTGCTTTACCCCGCAGTCCAGCACGGCAATTCTGGGCCCATCTTCCTGTGCCGCAGGCTCCCATTGGTAGGGAGCATCTGCAGTAACCTTCTTCACGAAGTCGATGTTCCCGTATCGAGGAATAGCCTCAAGTTGCGCGAGAGCTTCCTCTTTGGTTCGTTCGGAGGTTACCATCCCCATCATCACTCCGCGGGACCGCAGACGTCTTACCAGTGCCCGGGTATCTATTCCGGCGATGCCGGGAATTCCCTGCGACTTCAGGTAGTCGTCCAGAGTGCTGATGCTGAGTCCATGGCTTGGCTGGGGACATTCCTCCCGGACCACAAATCCCGCCACCTGGATTCGCCTGGACTCAACGTCGCGCTCGTTGATGCCGTAGTTGCCGATCATCGGATAGGTTGGCACTACCACCTGCCCGGCAAATGAAGGATCGGTGAGCATCTCCTGATAGCCGGTCATGCTGGTGCTGAACACCACCTCGCCATAGCTTTCCATCGGAGCGCCGAAGGCATACCCTTCGTAGATCGAGCCGTCCTCTAATGCCAGAAATGCTCTCTTCACCACTTTTCGACCTTCACATGCTTGGTTGTTAATCCTCGGGTCAGGAAATACTTGAGTCTGAATCAACCCCCTGCCCCCCACTCTTGGGGGGACGTAGGGGCGATTCATTAATCGCCCTTACTGGGGACACCCCCAACCCCCCGGAAGGGAAGCGTCCCTTTACCCTTTGCAATCCTGCTCCCTTGATGGGAGAGGGTAGCGCCTGTCCTGAATATCTTGTTCGGACACCATGCCCAGGCATAAAAAAACCCCTTGCTGAGTCTCAGCAAGGGGTTTTGGCATCAGCCTTTAGCCTCCTATCGAGGCTCTCACCTGATTTTGTTTTGCTTCCCCTTGCCGGTCTCTCGGAACTGGCTTAAAGGTCTCTGACGATTATTATAGCAGAAACCGTCGAAAGAGTTTTGATCCGTCCTCGAATCTTGGCGATCTAAAGTATGGGCAGATATCGATTCAATTCGTAGTCGGTCACCTGCACGCGGAACTTATCCGCCTCCACCCTCTTGTTGGCGATGAACTGCTTAAAAACGTGATCGCCGAGGGCCTTGCGAACCACATCGCTCTTTTCAGTGAGATTAATGGCTTCGGTCAGAGAGCCGGGCAATGTTCCGATTCCTCGGATGGTCTTCTCTTCCTCGCTCATCTCATACACGCTTTCCTCAACCGGATCAGGCAATGGATATTTCTTTTCAATCCCTTCCAGTCCGGCGGCCAGCATCACGCTAAAAGCCAGATACGGGTTGCATGCCGGATCCGGCGATCTGAATTCGATGCGGGTGGCTTTTTCTCTTCCGGGCTTGTATTCCGGCACTCTGACCAGGTCGGATCGATTGTGTCGCGCCCACGAGAGATATACCGGCGCTTCATATCCCGGAACCAGCCGCTTATAGGAATTGATCCATTGGTTGCAGATGGATGTGATCTCCGGGGCATGCTTGAGCAATCCGGCCATATAGTATCGGGCGATATCGGAGAGATAGTATTCACCGTCTTTGTCAAAGAAGGCATTCTTACTGCCTTTAAACAGGGACTGGTGTACGTGCATGCCGCTGCCATTGACGCCGAACATCGGCTTGGGCATAAAGGTGGCGTACACCCCATGGCGCATCGCTGTCTGTTTGACTATGAGCCGATATGTCATCACATTGTCGGCCATCGCCAAGGCATCGGTGTATCGCATATCTATTTCGTGCTGGCTGGGAGCCACTTCGTGATGGGCGTATTCCACCCCGATCCCCATTTCCTCCAGGGCAAGGACCGTATCTCTACGGAAGTCTGTAGCCGCATCCAGAGGAATCAGATCGAAATATCCTCCCTGATCCAGCACCTCGGTTCCTTTTGAATCCTTGAAATAGAAATATTCCAGCTCCGGGCCGACGTAAAAGGTATACCCCAGATCCGCAGCCCTTTTCAGGTTTCTCTTGAGCACGTATCTCGGATCTCCTTCAAAAGGTTCTCCGGTCGGCCTCACCACATCGCAGAACATCCGGCCCATGGCCCGATGCTCCTTGGGCGTCCACGGGAGCAGGCGGAAGGTATCGGGATCGGGCAGGGCGATCATGTCGCTTTCATCGATGCGCACAAAACCTTCGATGGACGAGCCGTCGAATCCCATTCCCTCCGTGAGGGCGGTCTCCAGCTCTTCAACGGTAATGGCGAAGCTCTTGAGGAATCCCAAGATATCAGTGAACCATAATCGGATGAACTTTACATCGTGATCCTTGGCCATCTTGAGCACATACTCTTTGCCTTCGTCTCTGGTTCTGTTTGCCATTTCAGACCTCCTTCTTGGCTGTTCTCGATGGAATGTTTTTTCGAGCTTCGACTTTCTTCTGAGTAGAATGTTAGCAGCCGATTGTTACAGACATATTACAGCCTCCCTCGATGAAATCCTTTAGACGGCATTGTCACCGTCATCCCCGTTTCTGATGCGTATGGCGTTCTCCACGGGGAGGACAAATATCTTTCCATCCCCTTTTTCTCCGGTCCTGGCTTTGCTGATGATCGTGCGTATGGCCTGGCCTACATCACCCTCGACCACCACCACCTCGAGCTTGATCTTGGGCAAAAGGTCTACCTGGTATGTCCCGGCCCTCCATTGCAACGTGATGCCCAATTGTTTGCCGCGGCCGCTGACTTCCGTCACCGTCAATCCTCTGATGCCCACCTCGGCCAGAGCGGCTCTGACGGCCTCCAGTTTCTCCGGTCGAATGATTGCCTCTATCTTTTTCATAGTATTCCTCCGTAAGCTCTCTCCCCGTGCTGTGAAATATCCAGGCCGACCATCTCTTCGTCCGCGTTAACTCTGAGCCCAATGGTGAGATCGACAAGCTTGGCCAGTCCCCAGGTAGCAGCAAAGGCAAATGCTCCGACCGCCGCAACACCGGCGGCCTGCTTGACTAATTGTGTGCCTCCGCCCCAGATCAATCCATCCGATATTGCCGGGTTGACTGCTGCGCTGGCAAAGACACCTACCATCAAGGTTCCCCAAATTCCTCCCATGCCATGAACGGCCCATACGTCCAGCGACTCATCGACTCCTTTTCCCCGCCTCCAGAGCATACAGTAGTAGCCAATTACTGAAGCGCCTATTCCGATGATCACCCCGACAAGCGGGTCCACGAATCCCGCGGCGGGAGTTACCGCAGCTAGGCCCGCAACAGCTCCGGTGGCAATGCCAAGGGCAGAGGGACGACGATCTCGCCATGCGAGAAGCATCCAGGTTACCGCACCGGCGGCTCCCCCGGCAAAAGTGGCCACGAAGGCACTGGCCGCTAGTCCGTTTGCACCTAATGCGCTCCCCGCGTTGAATCCGAACCAGCCAAACCAGAGAAGGCCTGTCCCCAGCACAACCATAGGAATGTTGTGAGGCTCCATCGGGTCGCCTTCCTTGAATCCCTTCCGGTGGCCCAATAACAATGCCAGGGCCAGTGCCGACATTCCGGCGTTCACGTGAACCACAAGGCCCCCGGCGAAATCAAGCGTGCCCAACTCTGCCAGCCAACCCCCTTGTCCCCAAACCCAGTGGGCAATCGGGCAATACACCAGAGTAAACCACAGGACGGCCAGAACCAGAAAAGCGCTGAACTTGGTCCGCTCTACTATACCCCCGGTCCAGAGGGCCACGGTGATGATGGCGAACATGCCCTGAAATATCATGAAAGCCAGATGCGGCACTGTGGTCGCATAAATAGCCGAGGGCATCTGCCCCACATCTCTCAGCCCCAGAAAATCCAGTTTCCCTATTGCGCCGCCGAGGTCCGGCGCAAAGCTCAAACTATACCCGTAAAACAACCAGAGAATTCCGATCACTCCCAGAAGGGCAAAGCTCATCATCAATGTCGATAGTACATTTTTGCGCCTTACCATCCCCCCATAGAACAAAGCCAATCCCGGTATCATCAGTAACACCAGGGCTGCTGATATGAGAACCCAGGCGGTATCGCCGGCATTTACCATCTGCTTGTGCCCCCTTCCCTTTCTCTCCGGAGGCGATGGTATCAATTTTATATTTCAGGTGCGTTACGGGATTGTTACAATTGTGTTACACCCGTTGGTTTAGCAGATCGACCATCGCAGGGGTTCGGCCTCAATCCCATTTTAATGAAGCCCTCCCCCGTAGGCTCTCTCGCCGTGCTGTGATATATCTAGGCCCACCACTTCTTCTTCATCCTTGACACGCAAGCCCATGGTCACGTCAACCAGTTTCCCCAATATTATGGTAGAGACAAAAGCAAATGCTGCCACGGCACTTACTGCGGCGATTTGCTTGACGAATTGCCCGCCGTTTCCCCACAGCAACCCATCCACTCCACCCACTGCAGCATTAGCGAATATCCCTGTTGCCAGCGCTCCCCACACACCTCCCATGCCGTGAACTGCCCACACATCCAGCGATTCATCAATGCCCCTTTTCGTTCTCCACAGGATGCAGTAATATCCGATGGCAGAAGCGACCGCACCGATAGGAATGGCAGCAATCGGGTTAACAAAACCAGCAGCAGGAGTGATGGCCACCAGTCCTGCCACGGCACCGCTGGCAACACCGAGCGCAGAGGGTCGACGATCATGCCAGGCCAGCAGCATCCAGGCTACCGCACCAGCCGCAGCCGAGAGATTGGTGGCCACAAAGGCACTGGCCGCTTGTCCGTTGGCTGAGAGCGAACTCCCGGCATTGAAGCCAAACCACCCGAACCACAGAATGCCGGCTCCGATGATCACCAGCGGTATGTTGCCGGGCTCCATAGGGACCTTCTCCCGGAATCCTTTCCGCGGGCGAAGGAGTAGCGCCAAAGCCAGCGCCGTCATTCCGGCATTAACGTGAACCACCGTACCGCCTGCAAAGTCGAGAGCGCCGAGATTGGCCAGCCAGCCTCCCTTGCCCCATACCCAATGGGCAACCGGACAATATACCAGGGTGAACCACAATATGGCGAAAACCAGGAAGGAGCTGAACTTGATACGCTCAACAACGCCGCCTGTCCAGAGGGCTACGGTGATCACAGCAAACATGGCTTGAAAAGCCATAAAAGCCAGATGCGGCACCGTGGTGGCATAGGTGCCCGATGGTTCCGGTCCCACGTCCATTAATCCGATGAAATTCAGTTCTCCGATAAATCCACCCAGATCATTCCCGAAACTCAAGCTGTAGCCATAAAGCGCCCACAGGCAGCCGATAACGCCGAGAAGAACAAAGCTCATCATCAGAGTGGAAAGCACGTTCTTGCTTCTGACCATTCCTCCATAGAACAGCGCCAGGCCGGGTGTCATCAGCATGACCATGGCTGTCGACATAAGAACCCATACAGTATCACCTGCGTTTATTCATGGTTAACCTCCCCCACTGGTTCAAAGGATATCTTCTGCGTATTTCAAGCAAATTAAGCTTGTGTTACAGCCATGTTTCAGAGGATTGCGTTTTTGGGTGCGATGGCGTATTCAAACCCTCATGCCCGAGGCTCCATCCTTGGGGAGTTTCACTGACAGCACAATGCCAAGGCCGAATATCCCGACGAACGATGCTCAAATATTGGGTGGAGGCCCGGTGCACGGATGAGGGCTGGCTTGGTTTTGCCTTTGATCCGAGTATGGTACGCTAATTTGGACGGGTGCATGCACAGCCTGCAAAAGCGGCTTTGCTCACAGAGGGGAATCCCTAGCAGGAGTTCTGACACTCGCTCAGATATCGTATCTCAGTGCGGGTAGATGATGAACAAAACGGTCGATGATTTCCACATGCGGCGCTTGCGCCAGCTGAAACTGGTCATCATTCTGGTAGCCTCTATCGTTTTTGGAGCGCTCGAGTTCTACCACACTCTGGGAGGGCGTCCATTAGTCGAGAACCCCATTCTATATTGGTTGGTTGGAATGGGTATTACCCTTGTGGTCATCGAAGGCGCTTTTCGGGCGGTTATGAAGCTACAGGAGCGCCTGCAGAAGGAAGTCTATGAGCGCAGGCGGTCTGAGGAAGCGCTGAGATCGGAAACGGATAAGTTGCGGATTCTGGCAGATGGATTAGCTGGTATGGGAATCGGCATCGACATCGTCGGGCGCGACCACAGGATACTGGATCAGAATAGGATTCTGTCGGAGAGATTCGGCGATTGCATCGGGGGAGTTTGCTATGAAAGATACTTCGGACGCAAGGGTCCATGCGATCCTTGCCTTGTGATCAAAGCGTTGGAATCGGGAACGGTGCAGAGCTCGGAGTTTTTGAGTCCCGATGGAAGAACCTATGAGTCGCTTTCGGCCCCGCTTGCTGATTCACGGCTGAACGGACATGCTGACAGGGCTATTCAGGTTGTCAGGGATATTACCGAGCGCAAAAAGTCGGAGGAACAGTTGGCACGCGCCAAGCAACTGGAAAAACTTGATGAGATGAGGTCGGTTTTGCTGGCCAGCGTATCCCACGAGCTTCGCACCCCGCTGACCTCTATTAAGGGTTTGGCCAGCACCCTGATTCAGCCGGATGTGAAGTGGGACCATGATACCGAGCAGGATTTTCTGCGCACTATTGCCCAAGAGTCTGACAGGCTGGCACAAATTGTGAGCGACCTGATAGACATGACCCAGTTGGAAGCAGGCATTATGAGGGTCAGAAAGGCTCCGGTTAGAATAACCGTCATCGTAGATCATCTCAAGAACCAGTTGGAGTCTTTGGCGTGCAACCATCAGCTTGAGGTCCATATTCCGCCGGATTTGCCGATAGTCGATGGTGACGAGGTTCGCATTGGCCAGGTGATCATCAATCTCGTCTCAAACGCGACAGCTTATTCGGATAAAGGAACCACAATCACTCTGGCGGCCAAAACGATAGACAATGAGATCGTTGTTAGTGTTGCTGACGAGGGTGTAGGTATACCCGATGACCACCTGACTAAGGTTTTCGATCGATTCTATCGGATGGAAGAAGGGGCCAAACGCAGGCGTGGCGGTTCCGGTCTGGGTTTATCTATCAGCAAAGGCATTACGGAGGCCCATGGGGGCAGAATCTGGGTTCAGAGCCAGCCCGGTCAAGGCGCTACTTTCAGCTTCAGTTTGCCGGTAATTGGCGGCGCATAATTCCTCTTCGCGGTCTTTCTCTTGGGAGAATACTTCCCTCGCTTCCATTTCTATGGCTTCCTGCGGCCGTAGAATTTGTCTGCCTCTTCCGCGTAGCGCCGGTCTTTGGAATTGCGGCGAAGTGTGATTTTCTCTCCAACCATGATATGCTATTTGCCGGATGAAATCTGGCCTCAGGCGAGCATAATCTGGCGATTGGCTTGCTGATGACCGAAAAGAACGACGGTTGATATAAGTGGATAAGCCCTTAGCCAAGCAACAGGAAACCAGAGGGTATCGACAACGCTGGATCGCGCTGGCCTTCCTGAGCTTTTCCCTTTTGATCATCAGCATCGACAACACGGTTCTGAACGTGGCGTTGCCTACCATTGCCGAAGATCTGGGAGCTAGCGCCAGCGGGTTGCAATGGATCGTCGATGCCTACGTGCTGGTGTTTGCCGCTTTGCTCCTCACCACCGGCGCCTTTGGGGATCGATTCGGGCGAAAAAGAGCGCTCCAGATCGGGCTGGGCATCTTCGGCATCGGGTCACTGGCAGCGGCTCTATCGACTTCCACCGGGATGCTGATCGGCTGCCGGGCATTTTGCGGCTTCGGCGGCGCTACGATCATGCCCGCAACCCTCTCCATCATCAGCGCCACCTTCCGCGATCCCCAGGAACGGGCCAAGGCCATTGCCATATGGGCCGGGGTTTTCGGGCTCGGGATGGGTGTGGGGCCGGTCATCGCCGGGAGTTTGTTGGAGCACTTTTCATGGAGTTCGGTGTTTTATATCAACCTTCCTGTGGTTGCTATCGGACTGATCGGGGGATATTTCTTTATCGAAGACTCCAGGGATGAAAGGGCCCCCCGGACGGATATCCCGGGCGTCCTTCTTTCCATAACGGGCTTATTTGCGCTGGTTTACGGCATCATCAAAGCTGGTGAGGAAAGCTGGACAGCCGACAGTGTTATCTGGTCCCTGTGTATCGCCGCCATTCTCATAGTGGCATTCGTCTGGTGGGAAAGGCGCACGTCAAACCCGATGATACCGATGGACCTTTTCCGGAACATGTCCTTTACCGGGGCCAACATCGCGCTGACTCTGGTGATGTTCAGCATGTTCGGATCGATGTTTTTCATGAGCCAGTTTTTCCAGTCGGTTCAGGGTTGCAGTCCGCTCTCGGCAGGGCTGCGGGTTTTGCCCATGGCGCCCATTCAGATGATCGTGGCGGTGAACTCGGCGCGTGTTGCCCAAAAGGTCGGGACCAAATTGACCGTTGGCCTGGGGATTATGGGAGCGGCCATCGGCTTGTTCTACCTCTCACGGGTGGCCCATGTGGATACGCCTTACTGGGTTATCCTGATCGGAATGTCTATCATGGCTGCAGGAATGGCTACGGCGATGAGTCCGGCGACCAACTCCATCATGGGTTCCGTGCCGGTCAGAAAATCCGGCGTAGGCTCAGCGATGAACAACACCATGCGTCAGGTTGGCGGCGCTCTGGGTGTGGCTATATTGGGCACGGTGATGAATGCCACTTATCTGCACAAGGTCAAGGCGCTGGAAGGCAATACCTCCATTCCGGATGCTGCTCAAGAGGCCATCCGCAGCAGCATCCAGGCTGCTCATATGGCAGCTGGGCGTATCCAGGAACTGAGTCCGGATCTTGCTCAAACGGTTACCAATGTTTCCAATGACGGGTTTGTCTCCGGAATGAGGGATGCCTTTCTGATCGCTTCTATCATTATGGCGATTGCGGCGTTGGTCACGCTGATTATTCTCCCTACCTGGGTGCAACCTCCGGAGGAAGAACAGCACCATGAAAGAGTGGACGGGAATCAGCCCTCGGATGTTCCGCCCCAGGTGGAATAGGCGGTCAAATACGATCCGCGGGCCTCTTGACCATCGGAGGGTCTCTCTAGTACTCTTGAGTCAATCATGAAAAAACATCGGTGGCTGTGGCTGGCGATCTCTCTGATTGGCCTCATTGCCATCAGTTTTGGCGTCGCTTATCTGTTCGGGCGATACCTGGCTCCGTTTCAGTCGAGGCTGGCGGAATCGCCCGAGTTTGCCTATCTGTTCGTTTTCGTCACCACGTTGCTGGCCAGTCTGACGATTGTGGCCCCTGTCCCGGTGGCTGCCGCGATCATGATATCTGCGGCCGCTATCTGGAATCCCTTGCTCGTCGCGTTGGCGGCCAGCATCGGCGGGACTCTGGGCGAACTCAGCGGGTATTACGCCGGACGTCTGGGCAAGAAAATAGCCATCGATGAGAACACGCCGGGATATCGTCAAGCGGAAGGCTGGATGGATCGATACGGGTTTTGGGCGCTTTCCTTTCTGGCATTTCAACCGATCCTGCCGATCGACATCGGCGGCCTGATCGCCGGAACTTCAAGAATGCCTCTATGGAAATTCCTGCCTGCCCTGTGGTTGGGAAAATTTCCCAAATATATCCTCTTCTGTTATTCAGGAAAGGAAGTCATCGACATCTTGCCGTTCTAGCGCCAGCGGCGTGTAGCAGCCGAGCGACAATCGAGCTGACAAGAATGAAGAAACCGGATCGATTGCACCAAGTCTTGATTATAAGCTTGTTGATCGTGCTGATCTTGGTCGGCGTAACTATTGCCGTCTTTGACTGGCGTGAGGTGGAACGATCAATTGATCAGGCCAACTGGAAACTCATGCCGCTAGCCATCACTTTCACTGTTTTCTCTTACGCATTCTTGAGTTACAGCTTTGTTGTGGTCAATAGAATCTTCGGTATTTTAATGGACCGAAGAGATCTTTTCGAAATCGGATTTGTCTCGATGGCCATGAGCCGCCTGGTACCGGCAATCGGCGGATACTCCGTTCGTCTTTTGCTGATGAACCGCCGTGGGATAGCGGTGGCAGACATCGTAGCCGCATCCGTCTTTCATACCTACTTCAACAACCTGGTTGTGGTCAGCCTGCTGCCTATGGGTCTATTCTATTTGCTGGTGAGCCATCCCCTGACCCAGGGTGAAGCTGTCGGTCTGGCTTTGGCTGCAGTCCTTCTGGTCTTGGCCATCATATTGGCCACGATACTGGTCTTCGGCCGATCAACGCGGGTGGTGGTGTTGAGAGTCTTGAATCGCGTCGGGATGCTGCTGACGCGCCGACGCATTGGGTCGCACCTGCGGGCCTTCGATACCACTCTGAACTATGGCGTTGCTAAAATTCGTAAGCGGCCCCGACTGATCATCTTGCTGGTGGCGCAAATAGCGGGAAACTGGCTGGCAGCCGTGGCGGTTCTTGGATTCTGTTTCTATGCCCTTGGCGTCTCCATTGGTTATGGGGTCCTCCTCACCGGCTTTGCTGTCGGCATTACGGCGGGCACACTTTCGATGATTCCGGGTGGACTGGGAGTTCAGGAAGGGTCGATGGCCGGCATCTATGCCTTGCTGGGCGTATCCTTTGAGCAGGCTCTGATGGCTTCAATTCTTTTCCGGGTTGTTTACTACTTCATCCCCTTTTTCATCAGCCTGGGCTTTTATCCCAGGCTTTTGCGGGGGACAGGCAGGAAAGGCTCGCTCATTCCCCGGTGAGCATTGTTCTTGCCAGATTGAGCGCATCATCCATGGTTTTTTGACGGGTCTCAAACCAGTGGATACGCTCATCCCCCAATCGAAACCAGGCATACTGATGGCGTGCAAAGCGATGCGTCTCGAATTTGATCCGTTGGGCCGCTTCGGGTAAGCTCATTTCTCCGTTCAAGAATTGGCCGATTTCTCGATAGCCCATCCCGGACATCGAAGGCAGTTCCAGGCCATAGCCCCGACCCAGCAGGCTTTTCACCTCTTCAACCAGGCCCTGTTCGATCATGCCGTCCACGCGGGAATCGATCCGCCGATACAGTTCGTCTCTCGGGGTGCTCAGACCGATGATCAGGGTGTCGAACTCAGGAGAATTTTTACTACTCAATTCCGAGAATGGCCTGCCGGTCGAACGGCAGACTTCCAGCGCCCGGATGACCCGGCGCACATTTCTGGGATCGATCTTCTGGGCTGCCTTCGGGTCGAGGAGGTTTAATTCCCGATAGAGGGCATCGCCGCCTTCTGATTTGGCTTTGAGTTGCAGCTCTTGTCTGACCTCGGCATTCGGAGGAACCTTGGGGATGGTCCACCCTTCCAGAACTGCCCAGACGTAGAGTCCGCTGCCACCTACCAGAAGAGCAGGTTTCCCCCGGTTGTGAATATTGTCGATGGCGTTTCCGGATAGCTCCTGATAGAGCGCCAGGCTGAAGGATTCATTGGGATCAATGATATCAACCAGGTGGTGAGGAACGGCGTTCTGTTCTGCTTTTGTGGGTTTGGCGGTGCCGATATCCATGTATCGGTAGACCTGACGGCTATCGGCCCCGATGATCTCTCCGCCCAGATTTTGTGCCAGTCTGATGGCGAATTCGGTCTTCCCGACGGCTGTCGGCCCGACGATGGCAATTAATTTGTTCATCATGAGGTTTTTGTTTTTTGTGAGTGGCGTGTTGAAATAGTCAGACTCAACCCCCTAACCCCCACTCGTTGGGGGAACACAAAATATTTGGGGGACACCCCCAATCCCCCGGCAGAGAAGTATCTCTGCGCTCTCGAAAATCCTTCTCCCTCGATGGGAGAGGGCAGAGCCTGCCCCGGACTTGATCCGGGGTGAGGGTGATAATACCCAAATGGGGCGACCGCAGAGGATCATTCATATGACGCTCCTGCCTTAATCCGGGCGGCTTGTTCCACCATGCTGACGAATTCGTCGGCCTTGAGGCTGGCTCCGCCGACGAGCGCCCCATCGATCTCCGGCTGGCGCATCAGTGCGGCGATATTGGCAGCATTCGCGCTTCCGCCATACTGGATACGCAAATCCTTTGACGCCGAACCGTAAAGCTCTGCGACTACCCCCCGGATGAAGCCGATGGTGGAATTGGCCTGCTGCTCCGTGGCTGCCTTTCCGGTGCCGATAGCCCAGATCGGCTCATAGGCAATGACCAGATTTTCCAGTGAGTTCAGTCCGTCCAATGCCGCTCGAGTTTGTCGATCCAGCACCTCCTGCGTCTTACCAGTCTCGTTTTCCTGGAGCGTTTCGCCGATGCAGATGATCGGCCTGAGACCTGCTTTCAGCGCAGCCTTGATCTTCTTGTTCACCATCTCATCCGTCTCCCCGAAATATCCCCGCCTCTCCGAGTGCCCCAGAATGACGTACCGGCAAATTCCTTTCAGCATCAAGGGAGAGACCTCGCCGGTGTAAGCCCCCTTCTCTTCGAAATACATGTTCTGTGCCCCCAGAGAGATGGAGGATCCTTTCAGGACTTCCGAAACCGACTTCAGCGAGATGAAGGGCGGACAGACCACTTTCTCCGCGCCGTGGATGTTTTCCAGCTGATCTTTCATCGCTCGCACCAAAGCGATTGCCTCATCGCTCGTGGTATTCATCTTCCAGTTTCCGGCAATGATAGGTGTGCGCATTCTGGGCCTCCTCCACAAAAGAATTCTCCCACTATGGATGGGGGAGCCGGAGAGAGGGCAGGCGGCCCGATTTCGGGCCGCCTGCCCGTTTGCATCAAGCGCCGAACTTGTCCAGCTTCAAAGCATTGGCCATGGCCATCAGCATGATATCGCTTCCACGGATCCTGCCCATTCCCCCTCGGGCACAAGCCTTCTCCGAGAATTCCCTGACCTCGTCGGTTCGGCAATACCTGGAATAGAGAAAGACGGGCACCGGATGCCAGCTATGGCCCTTCAACAATGCCGGAGTGGAGTGATCGCCGGTGACTACCAATACATCCGGCTTCAGTTGCATCAGTTTTGGAATCAGCACATCGGTTTCTGCAATCACCCGGACTTTCCGATCGAAATCGCCGTCTTCACCGGCGGAATCGGTTTGCTTGATATGGACAAAGAAGAAATCATGCTTATCCCAGTTGGCGGCGAGCGTATCCAGCTCATCATTGAAGGTGGAACCCGTGTTCAGAATGGTCATCCCCACGAGCCTGGCCAGACCTCGATACATGGGATAAGTGGCAATGGCTGCGGGATCCAGTTTGAATATATCGCCCATACTGGGTAGCTTGGGGCGCTGGGCGATTCCCCGGAAGAGAATCATATTCGCCGGGTGGGAATCCGCCAGCAGGGTTCTGGCTTTGACGACGAACTCATTGACCACCAAGGCGGTTCTTTCCGATCCGGGCGTATAGGCTACTGACTCTTTGGGCATCAGCCCCACCTTCTGGGGATCGGTATCGCTGACGTCTCCGCCCAGGCCATTCCCTCGAAAGACAACCGCAAAGCGGTGTTCTTTTCCCGGTAGGATGAAGATATCGATGCCGCCGATTTTGATTTCCCTGAGCCTCTGGCAAAGCTCCGCGTTCTTTTCGGTGGGAATGCGACCAGCTCGGCGATCAGTGATCACGCCTTTATCATCGACCGTGCAGTAGTTACAGCGGGCAGCTACATCACCATCTTTGAGATTAAAGTCAACTCCCAATGCCTCCAGAACACCTCGCCCGACGAGCGATCTCACCGGATCGTATCCGAACAGCGAAAGATGCCCCGGACCGCTGCCGGGAGTGATGCCCGGGCCCACTGGGTCGTGAAGGCCGCAGACGCCTTGGGCGGCCAATCGATCCAGATTGGGTTTTCGGGCGGTTTCCAGCTCGGTCTTACCTGTTTCGGGATGGGGCAGTCCACCCAAACCGTCGAAAACCAGCAAGACAATCTTGGATGAAGTCTTGATGGAGATTTCGTTCAATATCTCGAAATCAACCAAATTCCCCCCTTTCTCGGAGGGCGATCACAAGGGATCGCCCCAGCTCACTCCTGATTCCTTATTCATCCAGCAGCGCTAGCACGCCTGGCAAGGTTTTGCCTTCAAGAAATTCCAGGGCGGCTCCGCCGCCTGTTGAGATGTGAGTCATTTTAATGTTGAGCCCAAATTGATCCACTGCGGCAACCGTGTCCCCTCCGCCAACGATCGTGGTGGCTTCATCGAGTCTGGCGATGGCTGAGGCCAGAGCACGTGTCCCTTCCGCAAAGGCGGGAAACTCGAAGACGCCCATCGGGCCATTCCAGACGATTGTCTGGCATTTCTGAAGCTCTTTGTCAAATCTCTCTATGCTCTTGGGGCCGACATCCAGTATCATCCATCCGGGAGGGACATCGCTCAGAGAGATGGTCCTGTGCTCCGCCGAAGCGCTGAACTCCTTGGCAGCTATCGCATCTACCGGCAGCAGCATCCGCACATGGTTGGATTCGGCGCTCTTGATCAAACCCCGCGCAAAGTTCAACTGATCGTTCTCCACCTTGGAATTACCGACGTCGTATCCCTGGGCTTTGATGAACGTATTGGCCATACCGCCACCGATGACCAGGTAGTCCACCTTTTTGAGCAGATTCTCCAGAAGGCCGATCTTATCGGCGACCTTGGCTCCGCCGGCGATCACCGCAAACGGTCGAGTGGGGTTGGCCAGGGCTTTATCCAAAAACTTCAGGTCCTTTTCCATCACGAATCCGGAGACGGCCGGAAGATACTTGGTGACCCCGACAATGGAAGCATGCGCCCGGTGTGCTGCACTGAAGGCATCATTGACGTAAATATCCGCCAAACTCGCCAGGGCCCTGGCAAACTGCGGGTCATTCTTCTCCTCTTCGGGATGAAAGCGCAGGTTTTCCAGCAGGACAATATCACCGATTTTCATGTCGGCAACGGCTTTTTCCACCTCCGGCCCGATGCAGTCCTGAGTGCAGGTGACCGGTCTTCCCAGAACTTCGGAGAGGTGTTTGCCGGCGCGAGAAAGCCTGTAGTTTTCGATAACTTTCCCCTCCGGCCTCCCCAGATGAGAGCACAGGATAATTTTGGCATTCCGATCGATGAGATAGCGGATGGTGGGGATGGAAGCCCTGATGCGGCCATCGTCCGTGATGACGCCGGTGGATTTATCCATGGGGACATTGAAGTCCACCCGCATCAAAACGCGTTTGCCGCTGACATCGATATCCATTACCGTTTTCTTATTCATGGGTGCCTCCGTGAATTTTTTCCAGACGGTTTGCGATCTGGGTTGCCTCAACCACGGCGTTTGGCGCGAGGTCATAAGGACTCAGCCCTCTGAAATCAGCCTCGCGGATATTGGGATCGGCGCTCAGAAAGCCGAGCACCTTAAAATCTTTCAGATTGTCCTCGATGAATTGTCTGTCTGCTGACCCAGTCACTTTGTTGCCCACCACAAAGGTTTTCTTGATGCCGAGGTCTGCGGCCAGCTTCTTGATTGACCGGGCGGTCTGGATGCTCCGCTGCCCCGGCTCGGCGACTATGATGAAGGCATCGACTGCCCGCACCGTTCCTCTTGCCAGGTGCTCCACCCCCGCATCCATGTCCAGGATAATCGTTTCATTCCTTCTTAAGATCAGGTGACTGAGCAGCGCTTTCAGCAGCGTGCTTTCAGGGCAAATACAGCCGCTGCCACCGGTATCGACAGTTCCCAGCATCAGCAGTTTGACGCCATATTTCTCCACCGAGAAACGATCCGGGATATCATCGACCTTTGGGTTGAGCTTGAAGAAGGGGGCAGAGGTTCCCCGTTTGGCACCGGTGCGCTCTTCGATGAGGGAGTCCATCTCGGCAATAGGCGTGATCTTTTGAACTTCGTCGGGAGGGATTCCCAGTGCTGCTGCCAGATTGGCATCGGGATTGGCGTCAATGGCGATCACCTTCTGTCCCCTTGAAGCATAAATCCGAGCCAGAAGACTGGCGAGAGTCGTCTTTCCAACCCCTCCCTTACCTGATATCGCGAGCTTCACTGGTGCATGTCTCCTTTAAGAGAAGGCTGAAGAACGCAGCGCATGATTGATTATCGGGAGAGCTTGTTCGGTTCCCTCTCTAATTAAACATATCATTAGCGGGGAATTCAAGCCTTTGCGCATTTCTTCGCAAAGGTCGGGCACTGTTCATCTGTCTTGCGGATGAGTGATGGGCCTTATAGCCGGGAGGTTGATATCCGTGACATGGCACAAAGGGAGCCAATTCTAACCATTTCTGCCGGGGTAATTAAAACTGAGGCGGCTCTATACTTCAGCCATGGCATGATATGATTTAGCTTACCTTGGAATAGAGGGCCTCCTTGATTTCAAGGATGTCTCTACGCAGAGCCGAGCTTTCCTCGATCTCCTCGGCAATCTTGCTGTGCCCGTGAAGAACCGTGCTATGGTCTCGTCCTCCCAGCTCTCTGCCGATATCGGTCCAGGAGGACTTCGTTTCCTCTCTCATGATATACATGGCCACTTGCCGGGCAAAGGCGGTCAATTTATCTCTTCTCTTGGCGCGCAAAACATCCGGGTGGATTCCGAAATATTCGGCCACCGTATTGATGACCATCTCCCCGGTAAGCGTCCGTCTGGCTTCGCTTGAGGCGATATCTTCCAGGGAAGCAGCCGCCAGATCGGCAGTGATCGGAGAATTGGTGAGCTTGGCGAAGGCCATGACTCGGTTCAGCGCCCCCTCAAGCTCTCGGATGTTATGTTGCACCCTTCGGGCAATCAGATGGAGCGCATCAAGCGGTACGCTACTCTTTAATTCCTCTGCCTTGGCCTGAAGAATGGCGATTCTGGTCTCCAGATCGGGAGGTTGAATATCAACAATGAGGCCCCATTCGAACCGGGACCGCAACCGATCCTCAAGAAGGGAGAGCGCCTTGGGAGGACGATCGCTGCTGAGAATGATTTGATGGTTCGAGGTGTGCAGATCATTGAAGGTGTGAAAAAGGCTTTCCTCGGTCTGCTCTTTCCCGGCAATAAACTGGATATCATCTACCAGGAGGACATCTGTGGATCGGTACTTGTTGCGGAAACTCTCGGAGCTCTTTTCTCTGATACCGGCGATGAATTCGTTGGTGAATTGTTCCCCTGTGACGTAGACCACTTGCTTGGCATTCTGCTGCACAAAGCTGCCGATGGCATGGAGCAGATGGGTTTTTCCCAGTCCCGATCCCCCGTAGATGAAGAGCGGATTATAGACGGTTCCCGGGTTTTCCGCTACGCCCATGGCAGCGGCATGGGCCAACCGATTACAGCTTCCCACGATAAAGTTGGCGAACGTATATTTATTGTTTATCCAGGGGCACGTGTTCTTTCCGTTGGACTCAGGAGCATCCTGCACAGCTGCATGTTGCCCATGGTAAACCTGGAACTGGACTTCAACTGGCTGTCCTGTAACGCTGGCAAGGTTCTTCAGTATCAAGTGAGAGAGACGCTTTTCCAGCCATTCGACTGCAAAGGTGTTGGGGACACCGATGATGAAAAGATCATCTTTGCAGGAAAGCCCGATAGTATCTTTCAGCCAGGTCTGATAATTGGCCTTGGTTACCTGCAATTGCAATGCACCCAGCACTGCATCCCATATTTCTCGAGGTGATCTTTGTGAGTTTACCATAAATTGCTCAAAGCTGTTTTGCCCTTGGCTGCGGGATGGCGGGATTTGGGGATAGCCAGAGGATAGCACGCCAAAATCCTCCGGTCAAGGGTTTTCGGGGGGCATTTTTCGGGCTTTCTTTACTGGATATTTACCAAATATTTACCTTATTTTGACCGAATCTTCGATGGGTCTCTAATTCATTTTGTGCTGATGGAACTCATGCTATAATCAGGGAAAGGAGCAAAGGGTGGAGAATATTTTCGTAGAGCTCGAGGCCTATTTGTCGCATGAATGTTTGGAACTCTTGCAGAGAGTGGGGGATTCGGCGCAGAAAAGGGGTGAGTCTGCGTATCTCGTGGGGGGGCTGGTGAGGGATGTTCTTCTGTGCCAGTCGAGTCTGGATCTCGATATCGTGGTTGAGGGCGACGCTATCGGGCTGGCACGCCAGATCGCTCGGGATCGAGATTGGACTATTCGAACCCATCCTCGCTTCGGGACAGCCAAGCTCTCCATGAAGGAGTTCGGCCTTGACATTGCCATGGCGCGTTCTGAGACCTATCAAAAACCTGGGGCTCTTCCCGTTGTGAAACAGGGCGCGATTCTGGATGATCTCCTGCGGCGCGATTTTACCATCAATGCCATGGCGGCTCGGCTCAACCCGGGATGCTTCGGTGAGCTACTGGATCCTTATGGCGGGCAGGGAGATTTGTCGAAAAGGATCGTCCGAGTGTTGCATCAGGTTAGTTTTATCGATGACCCCACCCGTATCCTCCGCGCCCTTCGTTATGAACAGCGGCTCGATTTCCACCTGGAACGGAACACAGAGAAGCTGATTCGACAGGACCTGGACAACCTGGATGCGGTGACGGGTGAGCGATTGTGGCATGAGCTGGAGTTGATTCTCGAAGAGAAACATCCGGAGAAGGCCATTTGCCGTGCCGATGAACTCGGTGTGCTGCAGAAACTTTATCCGGCCCTTCGAGGAGACGGCTGGCTCCGGGAGAAATTCGCCCAGGCCAGAACTGGCGGCGATGGGCCATTAAGCTTATCGGGGATATACCTGGCGCTGTTGGCCTATCGGGTTGATCCGGAGGACATCCCCGTCTTTATCTCCCGTCTCAAAATGCCCGGCTGGGCAGCACGAATTGTGCGAGACGTTCCTCGGATCAGGCAAGGGATGTCTTCGCTGGCGGCTCTGGAGATTCGGCCCAGCGAAATCTATCGCCGGCTGGAACATCAAATTCCGGAGGTTATCAAAGCCGCGGCGGTTGCCGCTGATTCTCTTGTCGTTCGGGAGCGATTGGAGCTTTATCTGAATAGCCTGCGGGCGATCAAACCATCGCTGAGCGGCGATGATCTGCAGGAGATGGGAGTCAAACCCAGGGGAGAGTTGGGGCGCATATTGCGAGTGTTGCGTGATGCCCGATTGGACCACGAGGTAACCCTCAGGGTGGAGGAAGAGGCGCTGGTGAGAAGGCTACTCACAAGGGTGTAGGGTCATCGGCATTTGTCCATGAGAGCGGCAACATATTTGGCGCCCAGTAGAAAATCGGCCAGGCGAATGCTCTCATCGGGCGCATGAGGTCGGGAATCAGGGAATGCCACCCCCGTTGAACCCACTGGCATTCCGAGTGTGCTGATGAAGGGGAACATCGGACCGCTGCCGGTCATGCTGGGCTTGATGATTGGCTCGCAGGCGTAAACCTCTCGTGCAGCCTCGCTCAGCACCTTGACGAAGGGGGAATCCAGCGGCGTGCGGGCAGGACGCTCTCCATGTTCGGTGAAAATCTGCACATCATCGAATCCATGCCGATCAAGGTGACTGCGCAGCTTCTTGATGATATCTTCCGGTCGTTGGTCGGGCACCAGCCGAAAATCCAGTTTAGCTTTGGCAAAGTTGGGGAGCACGGTTTTAGAGCCCTCGCCGGTGTATCCGGATATGAGCCCGTTGATATTGCAGGCCGGTTGCAGTATGTTGTAAATCTGCAATTCTTCTCCGGAAAGTCCCTTCAAAAAGCCTTTGATTCCCAGGTCCTCGCGTAACTGCCTTTCATCTGCGGGCATGGCCTTGATGGCCTCGATGACTTGCGCTGATGGGGGTTGGACATCATCGTAGAAGCCTTCAATGAGAATGTTTTCGTTGGCGTCTTTAATTGAACTGAGAGCCCAGGCCAGCCGCCATGCCGGGTTGGGAACCATGACGCCCAGCGAGGAGTGAAGGTCTCGAATTGCCCCTCGCACTTCCAGATCAATGCAGATGATTCCCTTGAGGCCCATGATGATCTCCGGCCGATCATCCCAGCTTACCCTGCCGCCCTCCCAGAAACAGGCATCGGATTTAAGTAAAGCCTGATTGTTTTCGATGAAGGAGACAAGGCTGGGGCTGCCTACCTCCTCCTCTCCCTCGATGAGGAATTTGATGGATATCGGCAAGCGGCCCCTTGTTTTCAGGAATGCCTTGATGGCCAGCAGCCGGGCGATGATGTCCCCTTTATCGTCCGAGACGCCGCGGGCGACCAGTTTGCCCTCGATCACGACCGGATCAAAGGGAGGCGTAGTCCAGAGCTCCAGAGGCTCCGGGGGCTGCACATCGTAGTGATTATAGAATAGCAGCGTGAATTCGGAATCGCCTTTGAGTTCGCCGAAAACCACAGGAGCCCCACCTTCTCTGGTCGGCAGGATAGTGGGATTCACCCCGTATTCTCGTAGTAACTCGGCGGTGAGATCAGCGGTTTCCCTGATCCCCACTCCCTGAGCGCTGATGCTGGGCTGGCGGCAATATCGCTTCAGGTCTTCAATGGCATCCAGCCAGTTTGATTCGATGTACTCATAGACTTTCTGCATTCGTTTTCTCCAAAAATGAGCCTCTTCCTGTCGGGGAGAGGTTAGGATAATGTGATCAAACCTAAATCAACCCCCTGCCCCCACTCTTGGGGGAGGATTAAGGGATTTGGGGGACACCCCCAAACCCCCGGCAGGGAGGTATCCCTGCACTCTCTAGAAGCCCTCCTTGATGGGAGAGAGTCCGCCAGTCCGCCCCATACTTGATACATTGGTGAGGGTGAATGCCGCTTATTCCGGCAGTTCTTCTAAAGCCTGGCGATAGGCATCAAAGGTTCGGGCATCGAACAGGACAAAGACCACCTCCTCAAAAGGGCTATCCTGTCTGAGAAAATCGCTGACTGTCCACAGGGCCACTCTTGCCGCCTGCTCGATGGGATACCCATAAGCGCCGGTGCTGATCGAAGGAAAGGAAACGCTCTTGAGGCCGTTTGCAACTGCCGCCTTCATGCTTTCCCGATAGGCGCTGGCCAGGGTTTCGGGCTCTTGGCTTTTACCGCCGTGCCAGATCGGTCCCACGGTGTGAATTACATACCGGGCATTAAGAGCGCCGCCAGTGGTAATGATGGCTTGACCGGCGGGAAGCCGACCCCTTTGGGCGACAACCTTTTTGCAGTCCTCCAGAATCGCCGGGCCTCCAGCTCGATGAATGGCGACATCCACTCCCCCTCCGCCCATGAGGCCGGAGTTGGCCGCATTGACAATAGCCTCCGTCACTTGCCGGGTGATATCGCCCTGGACAAGAGATAGCCTCGTTTTATTGATCACCCTTTCCATCTCGAAACCCTTCGTCTTGAATTATAACATTTATAGCAGTCATCAATCTGCCCAGGCCTCTCTGGCGATGAGCGGCACAAATCGACACCCCCCCAGGTTTTCAGTGCTGATCTGGTCCTTCCGTTTGATGATTCTCAGCAATTTCTGTTCGTATCGGGACCCTACAGGGATTACCAGTTTGCCCCCTTCGGCCAGCTGATCGATCAGGCCCGGTGGTGTCTTTGGGGCTCCTGCCGTAACGATGATCCCGTCATAAGGTGCGCCCTCCGGCCATCCGAGCGTTTCCTGAGCAGGATGGAGTTCGATGTTCGTATATCCCAATCTGCCCAGAGTCCGGCTGGCCGATTCGAGGAGTCTCTGACGGCGTTCGACGCTGACAACCCAACCGGCCAGCTCAGCCAATATCGCGGTCTGATATCCGCTGCCGGTTCCAACTTCCAGCACACGTTCTTCGCCTCGCAAATCCAGTGCCTCGGTCATCAAAGCCACGATGAAGGGTTGAGAAATGGTTTGTCCTTCTGCGATCGGCAAGGGCATGTTTTCATAGGCGAGGTGTTGAGTATCGGGCGGCAGAAAGAGTTCTCGGGGAACGCGCTCCATGGCGCTGATCACCTTCTCATCTTTGATTTCCAGCCGTAACTGGCGGACTAATTCGGCGCGATCAGCGTTGAAGTCCTGATTCATGTCGCCTGACCCTTGATTATTCTGGCTCCCGATCCCCGGCCGCGTCTTTTTGAGAGAGCGGACTAAGAGACGTCGTCAGTTTCCGGTTCGGAAATTGACCCTGAATCGGTGAGGGGTTTCCGGTAAAGCTGAATGAGCCACCCGATTGCTACGCCGAGCACGAGGAGTGAAACGATCTGCGCCTGCTGCAGGCCAAGAAATCCCGTATCGTTGGTTCTCAGGAAGCTGATGAAGAAACGTCCCGCTGAATAGGCGGAGATATAAATAAGGAAGAGCGCTCCGGCGGGTTTGACTCGTTTTCGCATGCTCCACATGAGCGCGAATACTATCAAGTCCCATAGGATCTCGTAGGCATGGGTAGGATGTACCGCTGTTTGTTGGGCGATAGAATCGGCGCCGGTATTGGGGTTGGTATAGATGACGCCCCAGGGCAGGGAAGTTGGTTCTCCGGTGCAGCAGCCGTTCAGGATGCACCCGATTCGTCCGACTACCTGGGCCAAGATCAGGCCGAAAGCTCCGACATCAGCCATTTGCCCTACGGAAATCTTCTTGATTCTGGCATAAGCCACCGCAGTGAATGTGCCGCCCAGGATAGCCCCGAAGATTCCCATTCCTGAACCCCCGATGATGTCGCTGGGGTTCGAGGAATAATAGCTCCAATTATCGATGACATGGATCAACCTGGCCCCGACGACCCCGCCGGGGACCGCCCAAATGGCAAGACTCAGCACTTGATCGCGGGTGATTCCTCCAGTTCCCTCCTCTTTCCTGGCCAGCATCCAGGGAACCGTGATGCCGGTAAGGACCGCCAGAGATACCATGATCCCATACCATCTGAGCTCGATTGAGCCGATGGACAGGGCTACAGGATCGACACCGATGTGAATCATATTCTTCCCAAAGAGTCAAAAACCCCTTGCTGATAAGGGGTTTTTTGAGTTCAGTGATCTTTTCCCGACGGGTGGAGGAGACTTCCGGAAGGGTATATTCTGGCGGAGGGAGTGGGATTCGAACCCACGACCGAAGTTTCCCCCGGTAAGCGCTTAGCAGGCGCCCGCACTAGACCACTATGCGATCCCTCCGAACATTCCCTATTATAGAGCACCACAGCGATTTTTGAAAGGTGAAGTCTCTTCCAATACAAGATGAGCCCGAAGGGCAGATCGATTTCTACCGCAAGATGAGCCTTAAAGGTTTTGAGCAGCTCGTTTATGATCGGGGCCATGCAGTTGATCATGGACGACAGACGTTTGC
>JAQTRE010000015.1 GCA_028711995.1 Dehalococcoidia bacterium
CTCGACGGTCTTGGCGTGAATCATGGTGAAGATGTTGAACCGGGGCCAACGGGCGCTCGTCTGGCGCTCGTAACAGTGGGTAACCTGGGGGAAAGCGGCCATCTGCTGTCCCACTTCGTCAACGCGATCCTGTGGAACAGCCCAACACACCAGCGCATTGGCAACAAATCCGGCATTCCTCTGATCGAGGGTGCCCCCGAAGCGGCGCATTATTCCTCGCCCCCTCAGAGATCGGCACTGAGCAAGGAATTCATTGACTTCCATTCCGGCGCTTGAGGCCATTTCATCGAAGGGTCGCGGCACAATCGGCAGGTTCGTCTGCACCTGATTGATTACCGCCCGCTCCGCGGGCTCCAGGGGCACGGCACGCCGAGCCCCTCCGGTTTTCTGATTGGTCTGCTTCCGTGATGTTGTTCCTTCCAGGTCAAAGAACAGCCTGATCTTGAAAATCCTCAGCGCGGGCAGCTCAACCATTGCCTCCGGTGCTAGCTGCTCCTCCAGTTGGCAGAGGGTTCGGGCTAACTCGGGCTTGTTCCGAACAGCCAGGGTAAACCACAAATTGTAGGTATGGTCGCGCTGATAATTGTGCCCCACACCGGGATGCTGATTGATGATCTGCGCTGCCGATTCGATCCTCTCCGAAGGAAATCTCATAGCTACCAGCGTGCTTTCATAGCCGAGGGCTCTCGAATCGAAGACGGGGCCGATGGATCGGATGATTCGATCCTCTTTGAGTCGGGACACACGCTGGATTACTTCTGCTTCGTCGATGCCGATCTTTGAACCAATGTCGGCGAACGGCTCCAGCGTCAGGGGAAAGTCAGTTTGCAGCAGATTCAGCAAGCGCCGATCGGTCTCATCTAATGAGCCTTTGATTAAGTTCGACTCACTTTGATTCCCTTTTGCCGGCTGGTAAACACAATACGGTTCCGCCTGGAGGTAATCGCCTGTGGACTCGTAGGCGCGGGCGCGGCAACCGCCGCACAGTCGCTTATACTCACACTCTCCGCATTTGCCCTTGATTCCAGAAAGGTCTCTCAGTTCATTGAAAAGGGATGACCCATTCCAGACTTGGGAAAAGCTCTCTTTCTTGAGATCGCCTGCTGCCACATCCAGATAGCCGCAGCCCTGCACTCGGCCCACGTGGGAAATGAAGCAAAAACCTACACCGGCCAGACATCCCCGGGTGGTCCTATTCATGGCCGATTGTCCTTTCATAGAAGGGGACTCAGGGGAATTAGGGACTGTTTCCAACCTTTCGCTAAACCCCCTAGCCCCCATCTCTTTGGGGGAATGTTGAATTGGGTGGGCGACGAAAGGATTCTTTCCCCTTCGTTGCGCCGCAATCCGCATGTAATGGGGAGCATCGGTGGGTTTGAAGAAGATGCGGTCGCCGAGTTGGGATTGCTTCTCATAAACCCAGTTCAGGATACGCTCATATTCTTCGGCAGGAAGCTCCTCACTCGCCAGGCCTTTTCCGCGACCCGTCGGCACCAGCATGAACGGATGGAAGGCGACGGCTCCCAAATCCAGGGCCAGACCAAGCAGTGCCTCCAGATGGGGGGCATTCATCCGGGTGATGGTGCTGTTGATCTGCACTTCGATTCCGGCTTTTTGCGCTGCTTTGATTCCAGCCACCGCCGCATCGAAGGCACCTGATTTACCCCGAAACTTGTCCTGCAAATCCGGCACAGGAAAGTCGAGGCTGATTCCCACTCGGGAGATCGGTACCTCGGCCATTCTGGCAGCCAATTCATCAGTGATGATCGTCCCATTGCTGCCGATCACCACCCGCAATCCTCTCTCAGTGGAGTATTTACCGATTTCGAATACATCCGGTCGAAGCAGAGGCTCTCCCCCGGTGAGGATCAGGATCGGCTGGCCAACCTCCAGAATGCTATCGACGACTCGGAAGCACTCCTGCGTGGAAAGCTCGCCAATGTAGTCAGTATCCAGAGCTTCAGCCCGGCAGTGGGCACAGAGGAGGTTGCATTTCCGGGTGATCTCCCAGGCAACCAGACTGAGTCTCGGAGTAAGAAGATTCGGCTCGTGGCTCATGGGGTAATTCCGATTTCTTCGTCGGTCAGGTAGCAGGCCGGATCCTCGGCCCAGATATCATCGAACACTGCTTCGGCCCGCGCCCGCAGGTTGCCGTTGCAGATTTCCAGATGCTGACAGACAGCACAGCGCCCCTTAAGCAGACCCCGGCGATTCTTGAGCCCGGCCATGATCGGATTGGAGGTATCCAGCCAGATATCGCCGAAAGATCGCTGGTGGACATTTCCGAAAGAGAGGCTCTGCCAGAACTGATCGGCGTGGACGTTGCCCCTTGAATCCACCGCCCCGATGCGAATACCGGAGTTGTTGCCGCCGTTGGTTTGCAGCAGCTTTAGCACATTCGCCGCCCGTTTTTCATCGCGCGATTTGGCTTTGAGATAGAGATAAACGCCGTCGGCATGATTGGCCACCAGCAAGACTTCCTTTTTCAGCCCCCGTGAATAGAGGTCGAGGGTGCGATCGCAAATGAGATCGACCATTCTTCGCGTTTCGGCATGGTTGAGATCGATACTTCGGAGGTCGTTTCCTCTGCCGGCATAGGCCAGATGATAGAAACAAACGCGGTCGATGTTCTCCCGCTCCAGCAGATCGAAGATGGCCGGAATCTCCTGGTGATTGGCGCGGGTGACGGTCATCCTTAAAGACACCCTTTGCCCTACGGTGATGCAGTGGCGGATGCCATTGAGAGCAGCTTCGAACGCCCCTTTCTGGCCGCGAAATACATCGTTTTGCTCACCTACGCCATCGAGGCTGATTCCCACTTCGCGAAATCCGATGTTGCGCATCTCGACGGCCATTTGTGAGGTGATCAGCGTGCCGTTGGTGGAAACCACCACACCGAGTTGATTGGCGACGGCGAAGCGAGCAAGCTCAAGGAAATCCTTCCGGAGCGTCGGTTCGCCGCCGGAGAAAAGCAACACCGGGACGTGAAACTCGGCAAGCTGTCGGATGAATGTCTTCCCCTCGGCAAGGGTCATTTCCTCAGAGGCTCTTTGAGCGGTGGCATCGGCGTAACAGTGGATACAGCGCAGATTGCATTGCCGGGTGCAGTTCCAGACCACAATGGGTCGAGCTTCAGAGGCTGGCGAAAGGCCTTCCCCCTGCCCGTAGCGCAAATGATCGCCGGGGCCGATTTCGTCGCAAAGGAGCCTGGAAACGGAGATCATTTGGATTCTGCAACTTCCTGGTGATAATTCTGATGGGCCGTCACCAGAGCAAGCAACGCCTCATCGGTAATCCAATTGACCAGCGGGATGGCCTCGGCGGCGCGTTCATTGAGTGCCTTTTTCTTCTTCAGAAGGTCGGCGGCCGCATTGACCAGCGGCGAGCGATGCAGCAGAAAGGCCTCCAGCGAATCGGAGAGGGAAATCTCCAGTTCAGCCAGAAGGGCACCGAACTCGCTCCCGATCTGGCGAGCCATTTGCAGCGTTTCATCCCGTTTGGTCGGTTTGGTGATATAGGTGATGACCACGCCGTGGATTCGTTTTCCCAGTTCGCGGAGCTTGTCTCGCGATTCCAGATCGAGTTTGTTGTACCAAGGGGCGTCGGCGAAATGGTCCCTGGCAATCTGGATATCCTGGGCAGGAGCCATCTCCATCCGGGCCACCACATCTCTGATGCCATGCCTCCGCTGCCGAGTGCCCATGAATCGGCGCAGCTCATCTTCCTGGTAGCGGCGATGTCCGCCGGGGGTGAGAAAGACCTTGATCTGCCCCTCATCGGTCCACTGGCGCAATGTGATCTCGCTAACGCCCAGCAGCTTGCTGGCCCGGCTGATGCCCAGGAGAGAACTTCTACTGGCAGATTCGCTTGCAGTCATGTCGAATAGATACCCAAAATCTAAAGAAATCTATAAGGAGAATAACATCCCGATAAGGCAAAGGCAAGGGCAGCATCTGCTTTGAGAGTCCACCATGAGGTGTGCATGGAATGAGGAAAGGGGCCAGGATCACCAGTGATTCGGGCTTTGCCAGGGGCGCTCAGATCAAGAGCCCCGCATTGAGGAGAACAAGACCGGCAACCAGCACAGCCAGCCAATCGCCGTTTCCCGGTTTGCGCCGGGTGGCAATCACTCTGACCATACCGATCCCCGCCATCACCAGGCCAAGCAGAATGAACGGTGTAGACATCGAGCTTCTCCATCCACATTATAGTCTCTCATGACAGGGCTTCCCAATAGTGTGCGCCCCATGATTTCCGGGGGATATCACCAAAAATCAGGCGTCTGCTTCCAAGAAGAGGCGATGAACCGACCCACATTCGGGACGCTCTCTATTCCAGAGGTTTGCTATTGAAAACAACGGTTACGTGACCGGCTATTGCGAAATGGCAACTTCACAGGATGCAATAGCTTGCCACACCATTGTTCATGCTGCTCAATGTGATTGTGTGGTTTTCCAGCAAGTACTCTACGTGGGCCTTTATCTCTTCTATCGCACCGAGCTTTTCTTCATCTCCCAGATTGTCAATCGATGGTGCCCCGATGAGCTTGGGATGTTGCCGGTAGTATTCATCGGTAATCTGATAAAGGTTGATCTCTTTCCGACACAGTTCAACGATCTCTCTCAAGCGTTGCTGATGAAATAAATCTATCGCCCGGGCTCGCTGATTGACGGGATAAACAGTACCCTCATGCCCTGCCAATCCCAGCGTTTCTCCCAGACTCTCAATCTTCTTGAGGGAAGCCAGATACGTTCCCAGTCCGGTCCCCTGCTGTTCATTTCGAGGAAACTGGTGAGGTGTAGTAGAAGACAGAATGTGATCCCCCAAAAACAGCACCGGGCCCACTTGCAGGCAGATATGCCCAGAGCTATGTCCCGGCGTGTGAATCACCTTGTAGCCGTTGATAATCTCTTGCCCGTCGCTAACCTCTATGACATCCTGGTCTTTGGGCCGGAAGGGTAGCCTTGCGGGTTCTGCCCAATGATCCTCGCCAACCGGATCATAGGGAAGTCTTACTTCTCTGGCGAGTTCGCTGAGATTTCGTCTCCACTGATTGTAGACGAAGTCATAATCCTTAACATGCACGCTATCCGAATGATGGACGTATATCTTCTTGCCTTGAAGTTCTTCACTGGCCAGCACCATGCCAAAATGGTCGCCGTGTCCGTGGGTAATAACAATATTGGCGATATCCCCAAACCCAACGTCTTCTCCAAAATCCTGATTGATGATGGCAATCCCTTCTTTGAGGTCGGACATCGCTTTGTTCATATTGGAGCCGGCATCTACCAGGCTGACCTCCTCATCGAGGATCAGATACACATTGGTGAAAAATTTGGGTATACTCTCTACCTTGATTCGATATATGCGAATATCATTCAGGGCATATTGAACAATGCCTCTCCTGCTGGTTTGCGTTACCTGGGTAGAGCCGATTTGTATCTCCGGCATCTGAAAACACTCCTGTTGCAAGTTAGTCTGCCTTCTCCCACTGAATCTCGAAAGGCAATCCTGCCTCAGCCGCCGATGGCTGCATAGATGAGCATCAGAATATCCCCCTCATTGATGAGGGTGTCCAACCCCTTCAAAAGGCGGATGTCTTTGTTGTTGAGGAGTATCAGGGTGGGCGGGCTCTGCTGGCTACTGGA
Organism: Dehalococcoidia bacterium; assembly: GCA_028711995.1. Classification (NCBI taxonomy): domain Bacteria; kingdom Bacillati; phylum Chloroflexota; class Dehalococcoidia; species Dehalococcoidia bacterium. The sequence goes on from JAQTRE010000015.1 coordinate 5,649, forward strand.
ATCGCTGAGGATATCTTCCAGTTTGGGATAGCGCCGCTTAATGTCTTCCAGCGCTTGGTGCACGGTATCCCCGTGCGCCTCCAGCGTCTTTGGGAGGCCCAACAAGCTCTGCATCATAGAGGATGTTTTTATATTGACTGTGGCCATGGGACCTCCTCTTGCTGCTTCTCCAGCGCGAGTATCGGGTATGCGTGGTTACGGGGTTCAGGGATTCTCGATGATCACTTCCCAACGACACCAGATATCGGAAGAGCGCTCATCGGGTGGAGCAGAGACGCATCTGACTTTTGCCCGTGGGTCCACTGCCGCAGCCGTATTGGCATAGCAGAGGTAGGCGGGCTCTTTGCAGGCGAACTCCCCTCGCCCCAGCCTTAACCTTGCCTCCTGAACAGGGCAACTTTTGTAGACCAGTACGGATCGGTTGGGGGCTTCTTCCTCTATCTCGAAATCGGGGTATCCATGGATGCAATTGACGAAATCAAGCGCTTTCAGTACATCTTCCATGCCCCCTTCGAGGCCTAAAACCTTTTTGAGCCTTCTCCCCTCCAGGACGCTTTGTCGTTCCCACATCTTCACATCAAGTTTGAGGGCGGCTTCACTGCCGAATGTATCCTCTACGCCCATATACCAAAAGCCATCTACGCTGATCCAGTTCTTGCCCAGCATCTCAATGATATCGATCAGTGTCTTTTTGGACAGGCTCTCAAGGTTTGTTTTAAGCATTTGGGATTCCTGCTTGCGGAGCGCAAATGCCCCACAAAGACTTCCTCGCGAAGGGAGAAACTGAAGGCTTCTCTGAGTTTATTATAGCATAGGCAAATGGGTAGACAGCCGAGTATGTTGCTGACAACCCCCTCATGCAACATCAACACTTCAATGTTCGCTCAGAGAGCGCCTGCATAAGTTGACAGCCAAAAAAAGAGAGAACACTTGACATAGTACACATAAATGCTATCCTTATAACTAACAAAAGTCGTAATCACCCTATTGCGGATGATCGGGGCATGCTTCGGGCAAGCCCCTCCAGAAGGGTGCTCCACTCAGCCGGAAGTTCTTTTCATAAGGTTGCCCGATATGAGAGATAGCCTGTATCTACCCTTGGGGGTTGACATGGTTTCGTCTGAAATCTCTATCTGATAGGCTAGATCGGGGAACCACCAACAATTCAGTTTAGGAGAGCAGTGAGACAGAGTCCTGTCCCGAAAGTAGACGACCCGGTTCCTGAGCCGTCCGGAATGCCCTCCCTGACGATCGCCAATTCTCTCTTTTCTGAATGCCTCTTTATCCCTTCATGTGGCACATCTACACAAGAACGGCTGAATTCCAATCCGTATTGCCGTATTCAATTTACGGACGCTCCGAATAAGTGTTATCAGCCCACTAGCCCTCAGGCCAGCAGCAGGAGGAATCCTTCACCACTTGATCAGAGGTTCCTTGGTATTTTCCCAACTGCTCACCCATCCCCTGAAACAGACTTTGTGTCCCCTTCTATGCTATCCTTGACCAAGATTGGTGAGGTACAATGATTTACATGGAAAAGCTGGCCCATGATGAACTGGAAGGACGACTGGCCGAGGCCGAGGCACTTGTAGAGGCCCTGAGGAGCCAGCAAACAAATACCGGCGTCAACGGGCAAAAAGCTTCATTGACACACCTCCCCAAAGCGGTGGAGCCATTCTGGGAACTGGAGAATAACTATAGCAGGCTGATAGAGAACGCTTTCGATGGGATTGCTATCATTGAAGGATCCGCGGTCACATTTGCCAATCGAGCGTGTTTGAAGATGTTTGGTTGCGAGAGTGAAGCTCAGATGGTGGGCTGCCCATTCACTGACTTCTTGGCGCCGGAGTATCGCCATCTCGTGGGCGAAAAGAACAGCGCATGGAAAGATGAAGCTCATTTACTCAGTTCCTATGAGATCAAGGCATTGCGAAAAGACGGTACCGAATTTGATGTTGAACTGCATGTGACCAGAATCGTCTATCAGGGACGCATAGCAAACCAAGGAATAATCCGAAATATCACCGAACGTAAACGAGCGGAAGAAGAAATCCTCCGGCTAAATAGAGAACTCTCCGCCCTGAACAAAATGGCAACTACAGTGAGCCAGCTTTATGATTTCAGGCAAATCCTGAACAATGCTTTGATTGAAGTGTTGGAGATCGTTGACATGGAATCTGGCGCCATCGCTCTGATCGGGGAACAGGATGAGGTGATGGATGCCATAACCCAAGGCTTTTCCTGGGAGTTCAGAGAAGCAAGTTCAAAGCACCTAATAGATGAGGGTCTGGCGGGAATCATTGCCCAATCGGGACGCCCGATTTGGGTGGAAGATATGTCAACCGATCCGAGAGTATCCCGAAAGGATGCCGTCCAAAAGGAAGGGTTGAAGACCTTTGCCGGAGTACCGCTGAAGACGAGGGAAGGGATTTTGGGAGTGCTGTGTGTGATGAGCAGAAAAGCCAGAATGATTTCCTCCTCTGATCTGCAACTGCTGGGGACTATCGGGGCGCATCTGGGCATGGTCAGCGAGAATGCGCGACTCATGGCGGAGGCTTCCCGGTTTCACGCATCGAAGGAAGCGGATCGTCTGAGAACTGAATTTCTGGCCAGCGTATCACACGAGTTGCGCACTCCTTTGACAGCCATCAAAGGCCTTGCCAGCACCTTGCTTCAACCGGATGTTGAATGGGACTTCAGGACACAGAGAGAGTTTCTTGAGGTGATCAACAAAGAGTCGGATATACTGGTGCATCTGGTCAATGACCTGTTGGAAATGTCCCAATTGGAGACAGGCACAACACGGCTGGAGAAAACGCGGTGTAGAATATCTTCCTCCATAAACCAGCTTGACAACAAATTGCGGGGGCTCGTAGGGAATCATGCGTTTGAAATAAAAGTTCCTTCCAACTTGCCTTTGATCCACGTCGATGAAGTGCGCCTTGGTCAAGTGGTTACCAATCTAGTAGAAAACGCTGCCTCTTATTCCGAGGAAGGCACTCAAATTACTCTGGAAGCCAGATTGGGGCGGAATGAGATCGTGGTAAGTATCATCGACGAAGGCGTTGGCATCCCGTCTGAAGATCTGGAAAAGGTGTTCGAGCGATTCTATCGGCTAGAGAGTGGTATTGTCCGCCGGAGGAGTGGCTGCGGCCTGGGATTAGCGATCTGTAAGCGGCTGGTAGAAGCTCATGGCGGCAGGATATGGGCTGAAAGCAAACCCGGTCAGGGGTCAAAATTCAACTTCACACTGCCTATTTCGGACGCTGAGCCCCGAAAGGATCCCACCATCACAGTCCGAAGCACCTTCGAAAAAGAGAGGCAGGAGAGAGCACAGTGATGCTTCCTTTATGGGATTTTGGGACATCCCAGTTCCTCTTTGCCCTTCCACAGAAGTGTGTCGACAGGCAATTCCTAAGACTTAATCGAATATTCTTCACCAAGAAGTGAATTCGCTCATCGAATCCTTGAGAGGATAGTTAATAGTGCTTGGGCCTGAATGGTAAAACCGGGTTAATTTCGGTTCTCAAGCCTCACTTGATGCAGGGGGGGTATTGAAAGGTGAACAAGACATGCGTTCTAGTTGTGGATGACGACCCAATCATACTCAAGTTCGTCGCTGCTAACCTGAGGGCGCGCGACTTCGAGGTCATAATGGCCGAAGACGGGCCATCCGCCCTGAAATCCATGGAGGAAAAACTCCCTGACCTGGTGATTCTGGATATCATGATGCCGGGAATGGATGGCATCGAAGTGTGCCACCGGATTCGAGAATGGTCTCCGGTTCCGATCATCATGCTCAGCGCCAAGAGTGAGGTGGGGAATAAAGTAGACCTGCTGAATCTAGGCGCTGACGATTACATTACAAAGCCTTTTGGAATTGAGGAACTGATGGCCCGTGTGAGAGCGGTAATGCGCCGCAAAACAAGATCGGACCACGTCGATTCAGCAGCCTTTGTCAGCGATGACCTGGAAGTCAATTTAGGGAGAAGAGTGGTAACTGTCGGTGGCAAGCAGATCAAGCTCAGTCCCATTGAGTATAGTTTGTTGCGAGAGTTGGTCCAAAATGCCGGCAAGGTCATCACTCATCAGATGTTACTATCGAGAGTCTGGGGCCCTGAGTATGGCGAGGAAATTGAGTATTTGCGAGTATACATTGGCCGCCTTCGCAACAAAATAGAACCCGATCCACAGAATCCGAAACACATCCTCACCGAGTCCGGGGTAGGTTATTCCCTGCGGAAAATGGAGCCTCCTGAGCTTAAATCTTCTGATCAAGCAAATAATGCCACTCCGTAACCCTAACCCGTCGGCATCGAAGCAGTTAACCGGGGAGATTCCGACAGCCTCATTGTGAGGGTAAAGACAGGGACTGCATCGTCTTTACATCATTTACCTCCATGGAGTATCCTATATCCGAATTCCAGTGATGATGAGAGGTTAAATGGTGTACCGGGCTCCACGCGGGACTTTTGATATCTTGCCTCAGGATCAACCCTATCGCCGATATATCGAGGCGAAGGTCGGGCAGATCTGCCAGCTTTACGGATACGAGCGCATCGACACCCCCGTTTTTGAGGATGCCGGCCTTTTTGTCCGCAGCATCGGAGAAGAGACCGATATCGTCGAGAAGGAGATGTACACCTTCGAGGATCGAGGCCGGGACAAACTTACTCTGCGTCCCGAAGGAACCGCCTCCGTATGCCGCGCATATCTGGAACACGGGATGCACAACCTCACTCAGCCGGTCAAGCTCTACTATATCACCCAGATATTCCGATACGAGCGACCCCAGGCAGGTCGGTTCCGCCAGCACTGGCAGTTTGGATTTGAAGCCATCGGTGAGGCCGATCCCGCCGTCGATGCCCAGGTGATCGATATGGCCTGGAATCTTTACGCCGCTCTCGGCTTGCAAAATCTGGTGTTGAAGTTGAACAGCATCGGATGCCGCCAGTGCCGTCCGGCATACATCAAAACACTGAAGGACTACTATGCCGGAAAAGTCGAGAATCTGTGTCCCGACTGCAAGCGCCGGGCGGAGAGAAACACCCTTCGACTGCTGGATTGCAAGAACGAGTCGTGCATTCCTTTCACCGAACAAGCTCCCAAGAGCGTCAATTACCTCTGTGACGAATGCGGCGCGCATTTCGATTCTCTGAAGAAATACCTCCATATTCTGGGACACGATTTTAACGTTGACCACCGGCTGGTCCGAGGGCTCGACTACTACACCAAGACGGTCTTTGAAATCCAGCCACCCGGCCAGTTGGGAGCCCAGAGCACAGTGGGCGGCGGAGGCCGTTACGATAACCTCATCGAGGAGATCGGAGGCAGGCCAACGCCGGCGGTGGGATTTGCCACGGGCATCGAGCGCATTATCCTCAACCTGAAAAACCAGGATATCTCTGTTCCTGCCCTTTCTCAACCGGGAGTCTTTGTGGCCTTCCTTGGAGAGGCGGCCAAAGACAAGGCGCTGGAGTATGCGGCAAAAATGCGCCAGGACGGGATGGGGGTTATCCTTGCTTCCGGAAGCCGGAGCTTGAAGGCTCAACTGAAGCAAGCCAATGCTCTGAATGCCCGGCATGCGCTGATTATCGGCGATGACGAACTGAGAGACGGAATGGTGATGTGGCGCGATATGGGCAAAGGAGAACAGCAGCGTTTGAGCTTCGATGAAGCCCGGAAATGCGTAAGGGGTGGCTTATGAAAGCAGCCAATCTGGGCATTTTGACATTGAGCGATAAGGGCTCAAAAGGAGAGCGGGTGGATGAGAGCGGAAAAGTTATCCGGGAGATGGTATCCGGCATTGGTTTCAAAGTAGCTCGATATGAGGTCATTCCCGACGAGAAAGACCTGATCTCACGAAAGCTGATCGAATGGGCCGATAACGAGCATCTCGATCTGATCCTCACCACCGGGGGTACAGGGCTTGCCCCGCGGGACGTCACGCCGGAAGCTACGCTGGAAGTGGTGCAGAAACTGGCTCCCGGCATTTCCGAAGCCATGCGAGCGGAAAGCCTCAAAAAGACCCCCCATGGAATGCTGAGCCGGGGAGTCTCCGGAATCCGGGGAAGAACGCTGATCATCAACATGCCCGGCAGTCCCAAAGCCGTCCGGGAGTGTCTGGGAGTTATCCTGCCTGCCCTGCCCCATGCCGTGGAGACCGTCCGGGGGGAAGCATTCGAGTGCGCCACGAGTCAGGAATAGGGATCGTAGTTTAATCGCCTTACGGTCTAATTCCCCACCGCTTGCGGCGAGGCAGTTCATCCTGATGCAAAGCCCTGTTGGCACCCGCTTTTCTGCGCTATAATGGAAGAGCAATGATCGAAAAATATAATCCTTCGGAAATAGAAACGAAATGGCAATCGCGATGGCACCAGGACCAACTCTATAAAGTAACAGAAACCAGCGACCGCCCCAAGTTCTACCAGTTGACCATGTTCCCCTATACGTCCGGCAACCTTCACATCGGGCACTGGTATGCCATGGCTCCGGCCGATGTGCATGCCCGGTTCATGCGAATGAAGGGCTACAATGTTCTCCATCCCATGGGTTTCGATGCCTTCGGCCTTCCCGCTGAGAACGCTGCTATCAAGCACAATATCCATCCTCATAAATGGACGATGGACAACGTCGAACACATGCGCCCTCAGCTCAAAAGCCTCGGCGCCATCTATGATTGGGATCGGGAGGTCATCACCTGCCTCCCCGAATACTACCAGTGGACTCAGTGGCTGTTCCTCAAGCTCTATGAAGCGGGCTTGGCTTATCGGGCAAACGCACCGGCCAACTGGTGTTCCAAGTGCCAGACAGTCCTGGCCAACGAGCAGGTGGTCGATGGTGAATGTGAGCGCTGTAATACGCCGGTGATCAGGAAGCAAATGGAGCAATGGTTCTTCCGCATCACCAGATACGCCGATGAGTTGATGCAACATGAAGGACTGGACTGGCCGGAGCGGGTCAAAACCATGCAGCGCAACTGGGTAGGTCGAAGCGAGGGAGCGGAAATTAGTTTCGGTATCGAAGAATACGGGCTCGATGAAAAGGAAATCTGTATATTTACCACCCGGCCGGACACGGTTTTCGGTGTCACCTTTATGGTTCTGGCTCCGGAACATCCTCTGGTTGAGAAGCTGACTACTCCCGAACGAAGGAAAGAGGTTGAGGATTACGTCAACTGGACTCGTCGCCAATCGGAGATCGAAAGGCTTTCCACCGATCGGGAGAAGACCGGCGTTTTCACTGGGGCCTATGCCGTCAACAAACTGACCGGCCAGAAGGTGCCGATCTGGATTACCGACTATGTGCTGCTCAGCTACGGCACCGGCGCGGTGATGGCCGTACCAGCCCATGATCAACGCGATTTTGAAATGGCCACGAAATTCGGCATGCAGATCAAGGTGGTCATTGCGCCAGAAGGATACAAGGGTGAGCCATTTGCCCAGGCCTATGAGGGAACCGGAACGATGATCAACTCCAGCCAATTCGATGGCCTGCCCAGCGAGGAAGGGAAGAAAGCCATCATCCAATTCCTGGAGAAAAAGGGTTTTGGCAAGGGAGCCATCACTTATCGCCTGCGAGATTGGCTCATCTCCCGCCAGCGATACTGGGGCGCGCCTATTCCGATGATCTACTGTCCTAAATGCGGCATCGTGCCGGTGGCAGAAAAAGACCTGCCGGTGCTTCTGCCCGAGGACGCCGAATTCAAGCCGACCGGGGAATCTCCGCTGAAATACTGTGAATCGTTCGTCAATACCACCTGCCCCCGATGCGGCGAACCAGCCAGACGAGAGACCGATACCATGGACACGTTCATGTGTTCCAACTGGTATTTCCTGCGCTACACCAGCCCGAAATACACCGAAGGGCCATTCGATCCCGATCAGCTGAAATACTGGATGCCCGTCGACCTCTACACCGGCGGCGTTGAACATGCCGTGATGCACCTGTTCTATGCCCGTTTCTTCACCAAAGCCCTTCGCGACGTAGGGCTGGTCAAATTTGATGAGCCGTTTCTGCGGCTCTTCAACCAGGGAACCATCATCCTGAACAAGCAGAAGATGAGCAAATCGCGCGGCAACGTAGTTAGCCCGGACAGTCTGGTGGCCGAATACGGCGCTGATGCGGTTCGAGCGTATCTGATGTTCATCGGGCCGTGGGAGCTGGGCGGGGAGTGGAACGATAGCGGACTGGTTGGAGTGGCGCGATGGATCAACCGCATCTGGTCTCTGGTTTTGGACGAATCCTGCGGCGCTTCACCCGTGACCCAGGAAAAAGAGATTCGCCGCCAGACGCACAAGACGATCAAGAAGGTGCAGGAGGATCTGGAAAAGATCCGCTTCAATACAATGGTAGCCGCTCTCATGGAATTCACCAATTATCTGGCCAAAGTCAAAGAAACCAGCGCCGTCTCAGACAATCCTGCCTGGAAGGAGGCCATGGAATCCCTGATCCTCCTGCTGGCTCCAACGGCGCCGCACCTGGCCGAAGAACTCTGGGAAAAGACAAGCCATAGCTATAGCATCCACAATCAGCCGTTCCCTGCATGGCAGGAGGAACTGGTTGCCGAAGAGCAATTCACCTTGGTGATCCAGATCAACGGAAAGCTGCGGGACAAGATCGATGTGCCGGTTTCCATCGCTGAGACCGAAGCCACAGAACTGGCGCTAAGCCAGGAAAAAATAAAGGCTCAATTGAAGGACCGCGAGGTATTCAAGGCACTTTATGTGCCGGGACGGCTGGTAAATATTGTGATAAAATAAGGTATCAAAAGAGGGAGATGCAATGCATTCCGATCTGATCAGTAAAATTGAAAAGGCCAATCGCTATGCCGGGGAGCGGGAGCGAATCCACATTCGAAATATCAGCGTGGATTTTCAAGGCACTCATGCAGTCCATCTCACAACCCTGAAAGATGCAAAATGGAGCTGCACCTGCCAATTCTTCACCAAGTGGGAAACCTGCAGCCACACCATGGCGCTGCAGAAAATACTCGGGGATATGCTTCCGGAAGAGGCTCGGTCTCCCTTCGCCTAAGGCTTTGGCTTCTCCTCAGTAGGGACACGGCACTCCGTGCCCCTACTTTCACGCCTCAAACTTCCTGAATACCAGACACGCGTTCTGTCCACCGAAACCGAATCCATTGGAGAGCACCGTTTTGACGTCCTTCTTGCGTGCCACATTCGGTACATAGTCGAGGTCGCACTCCGGATCGGGAGTTTCGTAATTGATCGTGGGATGGATGATGCCATCGGTGATCGTCCTCACGCAAGCGATCGCTTCCACCGCCCCCGTGCCCCCCAGAAGATGGCCGGTCATCGACTTCGTAGAGCTGATCGGCACCTTGTAGGCATAATCCCCGAACAGCTTTTTGATGGCCGCCGTTTCCGAAGAATCATTGAGCGGAGTTGAGGTCCCATGAGCATTGATGTAGTCGATATCTTTGGGCGTGATTCCGGCATCTTGAATTGCCCAGCGCATAGCCCGAGTGGCCCCTGTAGTATCGATGGCCACCGGATTGTGCGCATCGGAAGAGATTCCGAATCCGACGATCTCCGCCAGAATTCGAGCGTCGCGTCTTAAAGCATGTTCCATGCTTTCCAGAACAAGAATACCCGCTCCTTCGGCAGGAATGAAACCATCGCGGTTGGCATCGAACGGACGGCTGGCCTTGGTAGGTTGGTCGTTTCGACTGGTCAATGCCTTCATGACGGCAAAGCCACCTACTCCAATCCCGGTTATTCCCGCCTCTGTGCCTCCTGAAACCATCACATCGGCGCTGCCTCTCCGGATCACTTCCGCAGCCTCACCAAGTGCCTGAGTGCTGGCGGCACATGCCGTTGTCACCGTAGAAGTATAGCCTTTCAGTCCCAGGGCAATGCTAACATACCCAGCAGCCAGATTGGCGAGAATCTTGGGCATAAAGAACGGATTGAGCCGCATCCCTCCTTTGGTGGTCAGTGTATTGCAGCCGTCCTCGATATCCCTCAGTCCGCCGATGCCGTTTCCCAGAAACACACCAAGCCGCTCCCGATCTTCCTTTTCGAGATCTAGAGCCGCGTCTTTTACGGCCATCGTAGCTGCAGCTACGGCAAACTGAGTGAAGCGGGCCATGTGTCTGGCCTCTTTGCGGTCGATGAACTGCAAAGGGTCGAACCCCTTCACCTCGCCCGCAGTCCGGCACGAGAGCGTTGAGGCATCAAAGAGGGTAATCGGTCCGGTCCCTGACTTTCCTTCAATGAGCCCTCTCCAGAATTCCTCGACGCTGTTTCCGACCGGATTCAATGTCCCCATTCCGGTGATGACTACGCGGTTCCTGCCTCTTGAGTCTTTCATTTGAATCCCTCCCCGATTTTTCAGGTCTTATCGATTCCCGGACACCCGTTCCCCGTACGGATAGCGCTCTCCTTTTGTCCCCTTGATCTGCTCGATCACCTCGGCCACTAGAAAAAGCGATCCGGTGGCACAGATGAGGTCGCTCTTATCAGCCTGGGCTAAAGCGGCCTCAAGCGCCCCCCGGACATTTCTTGTTGCTTGCGCACGTATCCCTTTCCTGGCAAACTCGGTTGCCAGTTCATCAGGATCAGCGGCGCGCGGGTGTTCCGAAGCAGTAGTGATCACTCTATCAAAATACGACGCCAACTCGCCGATCATTGCTGCCGAGTTCTTGTCGGCAGAAGTTCCCATGATGAGAATGGCCCGGTCAAACCGGAAATGCTTCTGAATAGCTTCCCTCAGCCTCCTGACCGAATCGGCATTGTGAGCGCCATCGACAATCAGCAAAGGCTCTTCGCCCAGTACCTGAATTCTCCCCGGCCAGGAAACATTTGCCAGACCTTCTCGAATCAGGCCTTCATCGATATCCAGAGCCTCCAGCGTAGCCACCGCCGTCGCTGCATTCTCCATCTGGTGCTCGCCCAGCAGAGGGATGGTGATGCGATAGTTTCTCTTGAGCCCTTTTACTTCAAACGATTGCGTTCTGGAAAGAACTGTTTCAATCCCTCGTGAATCCCCCGAATCCTGAATCCCAACCCACGTAACCTCCTGGCCAACCATTATAAGTCGGGCCCCTTTGGCCCTGCAAACCGACCGGATCACTTCGGATGCCTCTGGAGTTTGCCGCGAACTTACCACGGTAGCGCCGGATTTAATAATCCCCGCCTTCTCAGTTGCGATCTGAGCAACAGTGTTGCCCAGAACGGCGGTATGGTCCAGACTGATCGAAGTGATGACGCAGACGTCTGGATGAGGCACCACATTGGTAGCATCCAGCCTTCCCCCCAAGCCAACCTCAAGCACCTGAATATCCGCCGATTGTTTTCGGAAATGGCAGAAGGCCAGGGCGGTCAGTATCTCAAAGGTGCTGAGTTCACCAAAGCGGCTCCTGTTTTGCTCCTTAATGGCAGGCTTCATCTCGGATACTGCCTCGGTAAATTCACCTTCGGTGATGAATTGCTTGCCGACTCTGATGCGTTCCCGCATGGTATGCAAATGAGGAGAAGTGTAGAGTCCGGCCTTCAAACCGGAGGCGTTGAGAGCGGAGGCGATCATCACCGCCGTGCTGCCTTTCCCCTTCGTCCCGGCCACATGGACGGTTCTTCTTCCCAGATGAGGCGAGCCCAATCGCTGCAGGAATTCTTCCATCCGGCGCAGGTCCCACCGTTCGGCATACCCCGCTCCGGGCTGGCGCTCATAATCGGAGAATCCTAAAACGTAATCGAGGGCTGATCGATAATCCATTTCCATCCATTCATCAGGGTAAACACGGAGGGTCACCCCTGCGGGAACGATTCTCTACTATACCACACCTTTTTCCCTGAACTGCTGTATCTCCGCATCACTATAGCCGCCGATTTCCCGAAGCACCTCATCGGTATGCGCCCCCAGTTCAGGCGCGGCAACGTGAGGACAGGTTTGTGCTTGGCCAAAACGGATGGGATATCCGGGAACCCTGGTTTTGCCAAATACCTGATGGTCGCAATCCACGATGTACCCGTTCTCGATCACCTGAGGATCGTCTTTCAGATCGGAGGGTTTGTTCACCGGGCAGGAAATGAAATCGTATTGGCCGAAAAGACGATGCCATTCATCCCTCGGTTTGGTGGCGAATACCTTATCAAGGATAGGGATCAACTCCTTGCGGTTTTCCATTCGTTTCCGGTCGGTATCAAACCTGGGGTCGGCCTTCAGTTCCGAGCGCCCGATGAGCCGGCAGCAAATCTCCCAGCTATCCGCATGGCGAGGAATCGCCTGGATGGAAATCCATTGCCCATCCTGGCAGCAATAGTAATTTCGCAACGGGTCCGTATCCATCCGATCGTAGCGAGGAACCTCCATATCCGTAACCAGAGGCATGATAACATTGAAATATTGAGCAAACATGGCTGAGCCAAGAAGCGAAGCATCAATCTCCTGACCGACCCCGGTCCGTTCTCTCATCAGAAGGGCAGTCAATATTCCGTGGCTGATGGTAATTGCCGCTATTTGATCCATGACGCCAAACTGGAGAAGCAGCGGGGGCATATCGGCAGTTCCAATGGAAAACATAAGGCCTGATCTCGCCTGCCCCTGCTGGTCAAACCCGCCTCGCTTGCTGTCGGGTCCCAGGGAACCGTTTCCAGAGACATAAGCATATATGAGGGAGGAGTTAAATTTGCGAAGCGCTGGGTAAGTCAACTGCAATCGCTCAACAGCATCCTTGCGATAATTGGTCAGAAAGACATCGCACTTCGCCACCAGACGATGCAGAATCTCCTGGCCTTTCTCACTCTTGAGGTCTATTGTGACGCTCTTTTTATTGCGATTTGCCCCCTCAAAGAACAAGCTCCTGCCCTTAAACTCAAAGCAAGTAGTCCCAAAGGCCATCAGCTCCCTGACCGGATCACCGATGCGCGGTTGCTCGATCTTTATTACTTCTGCTCCCAGTTCAGCGAGAATAGCCAAAGCCCCCGGTCCGGCATGGAAAACACCGCAATCGATGGCCCGAATCCCTTGCAGCGGGTAAAGCATGTCAGGCTCCTTTGTCCTCTCTTGTCATCCAAGTAACCTCTGATCAAGAGGTGCCGGATTCTTCCTGCCGGGGGTTCGAGAGTGTACCCCGAATGCCTCAACCTTCCCCCAACAGTGGGGGCTAGAGGGTTGAAAGACTTGATCAGAGCTTTCTAAGAATATGACGCTAGTTCAGATCATATCAGACTTGCCTTGTGCGATGCCAGTGCTTATACTAAGAGCATCATGAAGAACAAAGACCTTCTTTCTGTAGCCGATCTCACCCCTGATGACCTTCGCCGCATCCTCGATAGCGCCACCACCCTGAAATCCAAAGAAGCTGGTCCGGTGTTCAAAGGGATGACACTGGCCATGATTTTTGAGAAACCTTCTCTGCGCACCCGCGTGAGCTTCGATGTGGCCATGTACCAACTCGGCGGCCATTCGCTCTATCTCTCTGGAGACGAGGTGGGATTAAACAAGAGGGAACCGGTGAAAGACACTGCGCAAGTGCTGAGCCGTTATGTCAATGCCATTGTGGCCCGGACGTTTGCTCAGAGCACGGTGGAGGAGATCGCCAAATACTCCAGAGTCCCGGTAATCAACGGCTTATCCGATCAAGAGCACCCCTGCCAGGCTATCGCCGACCTGCTGACAATCCGCGAGAAAAAGGGCCGACTCGAGGGCCTGACGCTGGCTTATGTCGGAGACGGCAATAATGTGGCCGCAAGCCTGCTTCTGGCCTGCGCTCTGGCCGGAATGAATTTCAAGTTCGCTTCCCCCAAAGGATATGATCTTCCGCCGCAAATTTTAAGCGCCGGAAGAGGACTGGCTGCATCCGGTAAGTCCAAGATCATCATCAGTGAAAGCCCCCAGGCTGCAGTCAAAGGGGCCGACGTGGTCTACACTGATGTCTGGACCAGCATGGGCAAAGAAGCCGAACGTGAGAAGCGCAACAAGGATTTTGCAGCTTATCAGATCACCCCAGGGCTTCTTTCCCAAGCCAAGGCGGATGCCATTCTGATGCATCCCATGCCGGTGCATCACGGTGAAGAATTCTCTGAGGGACTTATCGATTGCCCCCAATCGGTGCTCATCGACCAGGCGGAAAATCGCCTTCATGCCCAAAAAGCGATCCTCGTGGATCTGCTGAAGCGGTGAGGTAGAACCCACAACTGCTTATGATGTTTCCGATCACTCATCCCCTGACAGCTTTGTGAAGAGCTAGAACAATGGATTGGTACGATTACATCGCTTATTTCTTTGCCGGTTTTTTCTTGTGCAACGGTATTCCCCACTTCGTGAACGGGATATCGGGGCACCGCTTTCAAAGTCCGTTTGCCTCTCCGCCGGGAGTGGGTGAATCATCGGCCCTGGTGAACGTCATCTGGGGAATCACCAACTTCCTCATTGCGTATGCCCTCTTTGGCGTGGGTGAATTTGATCTTGGCGCCACCCGCGATGTCCTGATGGCAGGACTGGGTTTTGCCCTCATGGCAATAGTGCTCGGCCCCTATTTCGAGAGAGTGCGCCACAAATGATCCCAATTTATACCCCCCATGAGCTTTGGCCAAGCAGTTCACCTCTGAAGACAGCGTAAGCTCCTTAGCCCGAGGATTCTTGGCCCTCCCGAGCTTCATGCGAAAGCAAGACATCGGACACTTAGAGAGTGATATTGCCTGCAGAACCATTTTGGAGGCAGCTTCCATGAATCGCCTGGCTTCCGGCCTAGCCAAACATATATGATCCCCTACCCACGGCGATCAGTTGATTCTGGTCGTTACGCAATTCGGTTTGAACGGCTGCGACCTTGTTCCCCCAGCGAAGGATCGAGCCCGAAGCGGTGAATGACTTTCCTTTTCCTGGAATGAGATAGTCGACACGCGAATCAATGGTGCCACCTTTTCCAGTCCGCTCACCTTCCGTCCGTTTCGTGGCGAGTTCGAGAAGCACCAGAAAGGAGCCCTCGATATCCAGCACGGCTGAGATGACGCCTCCATGCAAAATGGGAGAGATAAGAGAATTTCCCACGAACTCATCCCGCATGTGAAATCTGATACAGCCATTCTCTGCATCAAAACTATCCTCTGAAAGCCCGAGAAAAGTGTGAAAGGGCATCTGCTTGCCATAAAACTCGCTTGCCTTCTTCAAGATCATGCTCCGGTAGTTTTCCACAAACATCAACCTCCGTGATCTGTATTCGGGTTACTTTCCCCCGTAAGGAAGGACTGAGACGGGCTCACTTAGAGTCAGCCCCCACCTGAAAGAACCGGCCATATTGTCGCAGTCCCATTATCGCTGACGCTCCACAAAACCCCTATACGAACAAATGCTCGCTTATCTGAGAAAGACTCCGTATCTTCAGGCACTCCGGATAGTCTTCAACGAGACCGCCACGATCTAGAAGCAGCCCCTTCATTCCAACGTTAATGGCCCCGACAATGTCAATTTCGTATTGATCGCCAATGTATACTGCCTCAGAGGCATGCACCCCGGCTCGCCTGAGACCTTCGTGGAATATTTCCGGATGCGGTTTGCTGTAGCCGACATCTTTCGATGTGACTACCACTCGAAGCAGCGACATGAGCCCCAACTGTTCCAGAATTGGGCTTATGTTTCGATCAGCGTTTGATATAAGACCCAAGATTGTTCCTCGATTGTTGAGGTCAGTCAGAGCTGGCATAACATCCTGGAAGAGTGTCAATTTCGTCTGCAATTGTTGCATCTTTTCAAGGAGACCAAGGACGACCTGTTTCGAGACCTCCAATCCTGCCTCCTTGAGCAATATTTCCTGACGCTGAACACGCAGGGCCATCTTGCCTTTCTCTGATCGCTCGCTTAGCGGAGAGCGATGGAGTTCCTGATACATAAATTTATCCGCGATGACCATAGGACGGAGAAAAATATCAGGAGACACCTCAATGCCGAAGTCCCTTAAAGCCCTCGCCTGAAGTTCTTCTGCAGTCGGCTCATAGCGAACCAGCGTCTGAAAAAAGTCAAAAAAGGCAGCTTTCACCATTGTGCTCCTGACCACGGTCTTTGGGGGAACCCAGCTCATTTTAACCGATCCACAATTCATCTGCAAAATCACCTGGAAGCAGCAATGAACGAGATCATCATGGAAAGAAAGCGGCGGTTGATGGGAAAAATCGATGTCCAGATGGTTGCTTTCCCGGACCGCATCGAAATCAGGGGATGTCTGCCCGCCCAGACACCCGGAAATAGGTGGGCTCCATACCTAGCGAAGCTCCACCAGTCCCAAATAGAGAAGGTGTTGGCGGGGGAGGAGTAACACCGGCACGGAACATCACTTGAACGAGAAAATCCACTGATTGAGGGCAGCCTCAAGGCGCGTTGCCAGAACTTCCTTTTGATGCGATAATCTGTCTTAATAACGCATCAGGCTGTCCGTGAAGATGAAACCTCTGATTATCGGCATTGGCGAACTCCTCTGGGATATGCTCCCCCAAGGCAAACAGTTAGGTGGGGCACCTGCTAATTTTGCCTATCACGCTCAGGAACTCGGTGGCAAAAGCATGGTCGTTTCCTGCGTCGGGGCAGACGATGATGGGCGGCAGATACTCCATCGATTCGATACGCTTTCTTTGAATTACAATTTTATCTCCATTGATACGGATCATCCCACAGGGGTAATCGATATCAAGATCGACACGCAAGGCAAGCCGACCTACACGATTCATGAAAACGTAGCGTGGGACTTCATCCCCCAAACACCCCGCTCGGTGGAACTGGCCGAAAAGGCAGATTGCATCTGCTTTGGAACGCTGGCGCAACGCTCGGAGGTTTCCCAGTCCACCATCCAGGCTTTTCTGAAACAGGCTTCCAAAGCGCCCGTCCGTGTTTTCGATATCAATCTGCGCCAGTCTTTCTTTTCGCGGGAGGTGATTGAAGCCTCTCTGGTGCTGTCCAATATTCTCAAGCTCAATGATGAAGAGATGGCCATCATCGCGCCGATGTTTTCTCTCCAAGGCAGCGAACCGGCCCTTCTGGCCGAACTGGCGCGAAGGTATCATCTCCGCCTGATTGCGCTCACCAGGGGGAAAAACGGCAGCGTTCTTTATTCGAACGGACGAACATCGATTCACCCCGGTTACAGGGTTGAAGTAGCCGATACGGTGGGGGCGGGTGATGCGTTTACAGCAGCACTGGCGATAGGCATACTGGAAGAGCACGACATGGATGCCATTAACGACCATGCCAATCGGGTGGCTGCTTATGTCTGCTCGCAGCCGGGGGCTACCCCGCGGCTGCCTGCTGAACTACGCTTGATCTCATAAGAAGAGGAGCAAATATGGGCAAGAGAAGACCTGGACCATCACGACCGCGACTATGAAGTGGTAATTGCGGTGCGGGCGGTGAAATCGAACGGGCAGTGACCGCATATCATGTATTTGATGAGGTGAACAACGATGAGATATACCGAAGCAAAGACCGGCAGAATATTCATCATCCGGCTGGAAGATGGCGAAAAGTTGCCCGGCGACATCGAAGACTTTGCCGCCAGGAATAATGTTCTCCGCGGCATGTGCATCCTCATCGGGGGAATCAAGGATGGGGGGAACATCGTTGTTGGGCCGGAAGATGGGGATGTGTTGCCGCCGGTGCCGATGCTCTTTGGACTGGCCGGGGTCCATGAAGTCGCCGGAGTGGGCACCCTCTTCCCCAATAAAGAGGGAAAGCCCGTTCTTCATATGCATGCGGCGCTGGGCCGCGAAGGACAAACGAGGGCAGGTTGTATCCGGCCGGGAGTGGAAGTGTGGCAAGTAGGAGAAGTCATCCTGCTGGAACTTGTCGATAACACCGCGCAGCGATTGAAGGATGCTGCCACCGGATTTGATCTACTTGAGCCTTAAAGAGGTGAAGGTTTCCTCCTTCCGGGGGTTTGGGGAGCCTGTCCTGAGCTTGACGAAGGATGTCCCCCAAAAATCTAGAAATTCCCCCAACAAGTGGGGGCCAGGGGGCTGAGTCAGACGATTTCAACACTCCCTATTGCAAGGCTACTCCACAGATAGAAACCAGGGAAGCGTTTGCCTCATCAGCAGGGCAGTGAGCATATCCGAGAGATTCTCCCTTGCTCTCACCCAGGACACGCAGGGCCAGATATATCGGCGCCAGGCCACAGATTCGCCGCTGGTCTTTCTCTTCTTTGATCCGGGCAAAGAAGCCTTCGGCATCCGCGGAACACATCGCTTCAATGAGCCTACCATCAGACGCGGTTGCTCTGGCGCGCCCCGGCGTGTCGATGGGATAATGATCTCCAAACGCCGGTCCCATATGAGCCAGATCCGCTGCTGCCACCACCAGAGTTCGACGCCATTTTGACGCTTCTCGCAAGGTCTCAACAACTGCGTCAATCGCCTCATCTTGACTCGGGCCAGCACTCTTGCCCATGAACTGCTCGAATGAACCGCAAAGAATGGGCACCAGTTTCGGACTCTTATCCCCCAGAAAATAGTGAAGCCAGATCAGCGCCAGCTCAATCGAGTGTTCGTGGCGATGATGCAGTTCATCCTGAAAAGCACCTTCGCCGCCTATGGCATCTGCAAGCCTGCTAACGATATCCCCATCGGTGGGCAAAATTCCCCAGGGCGTTGAGTAATTCTGCTGAGTGAGTGTAAACTGATTCCACCCGCCGACATGATCCGTGCCGAAGATGATTACCATCTCACTGTTCGCAATCGATTGGGCGGCATTGCTCCACACCTGAGCATAAACCGGCCCGCCCCGCTGGAAATCGATGTGCGGGCTTATCACGCCTCTGATGGGGACGGATATCCCCTCTTTCTGTTTGACCGGAACGGCCTCGACATATTGCCTCAGCAGGGCTCTCAACCCCTCTGGATCGGAAGGATAACCTCCTCCTGCCAGTGACGGTGGCCGGCAAGGCGCCATCCGAAACGCCTGCCGCGCAGCATCACATGCTTGCGCGAACCGCTCGTTGTCCAGGAGAAAGGCTTCATCAAGATGGGAAAGGATTTGCTCCAGGGTCGACCCACTCAGAGGGATACCCGTTCGGAGTTCAAAACCTTTCTGCAGAGTGCCCATATCTCGTGTGCCATCGCAAAGGCCCAGGAGAACGGCCAGCGCTTGTGGGACGGCAACCGTTCCTTCAGTCAACCGCAGGGGATCTCCCAGCAGAATATATGGAACGCCATCATGCTCGATAAGGTGCGGTTGTACGGCTCTGAGTTTTGGTTTCATAGGTCCTTCTTGCTTCTCGGATCAGACTTTTGGCATTCTCTCTGGCATGGTGTGAGAGAAATATCAGGTATGGCTGATATTCTACAGCATTGGCTGAAAAACGGGAACTCTTTGAGCAGAGCATTGCGGACAGCCTGCTCTGGGGCTGCCCATCAGGCAGTCTTTTCTAATCCCAAAATGAGCCCGAAAGGGTCATAATAATCGTTTCTTTCTTTGTGCACAGTGTGAATAGGTGGATAAACCGATGAACCCCCGATTCAGAGTCCCCGTCCATCATATCCGGATATTCTCTCAAAGAAATCGGGCCGTGCTTTCACCCTCCTTTGGGTAAATTCATTATCGCTCATTTTAGCGACCATCGCATCAAGTCTGGCAAAGGTTACTCCCGGAGTCAGATAATCTTGTGCCCCAGGCAACGATTTCAACTTCTCATAAGGGGTCATCATTCCCCTCCAAAAATCGCTCGATCTGTTCGGTTGTCTGCATACTTCTGTCATCCTTGATCAGCCGCATGGTCCCGATCATAAACGAGCTGCTCAAAATCGTTAAGGCTCATCTTGTGTTGGAAGAAACTCAGGCTTGACTTGAATTCAGTCAGGATTTAATATGGATTCATAGGAGAACGAAATGCCAATCTACGAATATCGCTGCCCCGGTTGCAGTAACCGATTTGACCTCTTACGGTCCTTCAGCCAGGCCGATGAAGCCGTCAAATGCCCCAAGTGCGGCAAGAAGGCTAAAAGACTCGTTTCATCTTTCGCGTCCTTCTCAAAAGGTGCCGGCGGAGAATCGACTCCCATTGGCGGAGGCAGTTCCTGTGGGAGTTGCGCGTCTTCCAGCTGCTCCACCTGAGGAGGTTAAAACAAAGGATACAGTCTGTGTCCACTCACCAAGCCACTCCCGAGAGAATTCAATCACCCTGCTGAAGATCGCGTCAACGGCAAACTGAGAGCCATTCGATCAAGTGAATGGCTCCTTCACTTCAAAAGGCCCCATGCAAGTGAGCATTCTGGGATCCCCGGACGTCTTTAAGGTGGAGCAAAGAACGCAAGGAGGTTGCAGGATGAAAGCGAAAGTTTCTCAGGGGATCATTCTTCTGATGATCCTGGCACTGTTAATGGGGGCGTGCTCAAACTCCGGGAATGATGAAAATAGCCCCACGGCAGCAACTCAGAAAGAAAGCCAGAACATCGCGGAACAGTTCGTGAAGAACAGCCCCACGTTTGCCTTCGATGGCATCCTCGAAGCCCTGAAGCTGACAGACACCCTCACACTCCGATGTCCTTCTTGCTGGACTTTCGTTTTTGAGTTCGATAGCCGACATGCCGGCTACGGAAATAGAACAGGGCAAATACTCGCGCAAGTCATTACCCTGCACACAGCAACGATCACCGTAGTACAGGGAGAAGTCACACAAGCCAACCTGGACGAGAAATGGGATATGATCGAGCAGAAGGAAATCACTTCCGTCGTTGGCGGGCCCTGCAAATATACGGACATCCCCGGAACGGCACGAATCACATCGATCAAAGACGCCGACCCGAACAGCGCCAACTGCAACGATGCGGTGGAGGTGATTTTCGATTTCACCCCTGATTCCCCATCTGCCATCGATACATACAGCTTCCCCAACTGGAAGGATACCAATCAAAGCCTTACCTTCGGCGGCGGAATGAACCCATCAAGGGAATGGGTTGAGAAACAAGGGCTAAAAGAGGGCAGTGAGCTTGCCTGCATCCGATCAGAGATCACAGAGGGAACGTGCACGCCGGTGATCTTCTCATTCCCGACTATCAATTTCGAGGGATGGCAAGACGACTGCTATGAAAACGAATCTGGCGAGCAGGTGGCTGTGGATACCAGCTTTTCAGGCAAAGAAATCAAGGTGAAGGTTGGCCAATTGATACTAGTGGCTCTGGCATCTAACCAAACCACCGGGTTTAAATGGGAATTGATCTCCAACAGCGATGAGGAAGTCCTGCAAAAGACCAGCTACAGATACGAAGGACCAAAGACAACCGAGCCGCCCGCGCTTGGGGCTGGAGGCAAAGAAGTTTGGACCTTCAAAGCACTCAAGGAAGGCACAAGCACCATTTCCATGGCTTACAGCCGACCCTGGGAGAGCGTGCCTCCGGCCGAGACGTTCGTTTTGCCGATACAGGTCGGCCCGCAAGAGTCAGGAGAAGTAGGTAAAACAGAGATAATATCTCAAGTGAAAGGGGACAGCGCCTTCGCCTTCGACCTCTATCAACTGCTCAGCAAAGACGAAGGGAATCTCTTCTACTCTCCGTACAGCATCTCACTGGCACTGGCAATGACCTACGCCGGCGCTCGCTCTCAGACGGAGCAACAGATGGCGGACACGCTTCACTTTATCCTCTCACAGGAAAATTTGCCTCCGGCCTTCAAATCTCTGGCTCTCGAACTTGCCAGGCGGGGGCAGAGCGCCCAGGGCAAGGACGGAGAGGGTTTCAGACTAAACATCGTCAATGCCATCTGGGGACAAGAAGGCTATCAGTTCCTCGCCCAATATCTCAATACCCTGGAAAACAACTATGGCGCCGGACTGAGGCCACTCGATTTCGAGAACGCGCCGGAGGAATCTCGCATCACCATCAACAACTGGGCCAGTAATCAGACGGAAGGCCGAATCAAAGACCTCATCCCGCAAGGCGTCATCGATATTCTGACCCGGTTGGTGCTCACCAATGCAGTCGACTTCAATGCCGCGTGGCAACATCCGTTCGTTGAAACCGCAACCAGCAACGGAGCATTTCATCTGCTCGATGGCAAGGAAGTCTCCGTGCCAATGATGCGGCAAGCCGAATCCTTAGGCTACACCAGCGGCGAGGGATATCAAGCAGTTGAACTTCCTTATGATGGCCATGAACTCTCGATGGTGATACTGCTTCCCGATACCGGCAACTTCAAGGCATTTGAAGCCTCTCTGAGCGCCGAGAGTGCGGAAACGATTTTGGATGATCTCGCATACCGGAAGGTGGCCCTGACCCTGCCGAAGTTCACCTTCGATTCAAGCTTTGGCCTCTCAAAAACCCTCGCCGATATGGGAATGCCGGATGCCTTCGATCCGTCCTCTGCCGACTTCTCAGGCATGGATGGCAGCCGGGACCTCTACATCAAGACCGTAATCCATAAGGCATTCATATCTGTGGACGAAGCTGGCACCGAAGCTGCTGCTGCCACTGCCGTGGTGGTAGGAGTTACCTCTATCGAAACCGATCCGCCCATTCAGGTTACCGTTGATCGCCCGTTCATCTTCTTGATTCGCGATATCGAGACGGGAACGATTCTATTCCTCGGGCACGTGATAAACCCTGCTGCGTGAGCGGAACAGGCGCGGAGGAGGGCGTCACAAAATCAGATTTTGTGACGCCCTCCTCCATTTTCTCAGATAATACCAGGCCCCACCGCCAAGAAGGCTGGCCTCCACCACTATCGCTACAATCAGCAAGATCGCAGCATCCCGGAAGAACGCCTCCGGGAACATCATGATCAGGTAATCTTCGGAAGGATCGAGCTGCCACAGATCGTTGCTGAAGCTGGTCTGATGAAACGTCAGAAAGAGGCCGTCAAAATCGATTGCCGCCCATATTCCCAAGAAGGCCAATGCCCCCAGCGTGAACACCCCTCCAAAGAAAACCAGTTGCATCAACCGGGGCAAGAATGATCTCTTCCACCTGACGAATCCGACGACGATATAGCCCAGCATATAAACCAAAGTGATCCACTGGATAGTATAGAACAGCCGAATCAATCCCTTGACATCGCGGAGATGGTCGAGCTCTTTCTGGTTGAATAAATCGAACTGGTCGCCATCCGCAGTCACCTGGACCTGGGGAGACTCTCTTGATCCATTGAAATAGCCGATCAATCCTCGGGCCGCCTTCTTCAACTCAGGCCTCTCCAGTCCCGTCGCTTCTTCGGCATGATATCTGTCGAATCCGTATTCATAAAGGCGCAGAAAGCTGACTTCGGCCCGCAGGTTGAATCCAAGCAGCAAGAGGGGAAAACAAAGCACGAACAGGCAGGCGGCGATTTTCTCAAGAGTCATCATCAGTGTATCCGTATGGTAGAGAGACCATCGTTGCTTGTCAAGCATCGCAGCTTGCAGTTATAATCTCCATGACATGGAAGAAGACCTCGGAACGTTTGACGCCTTTCGTCGCATTATCACCAGGCTGCGCGCCCCCGATGGCTGCCCCTGGGACCGCAAGCAGACCCATGATTCGCTCAAACCCTATTTGATCGAAGAAGCTTACGAACTGCTTGAGGCCATTGAAACCCAGGACTCTCATAAGATATGTGAAGAACTGGGCGACCTCCTGCTGCAAATCGGATTGCACACCCAGATCGCAGAAGAACGCGGCGATTTCGAAATGGCAGACGTTCTCAGACAAATCAACGAAAAGCTCGTCCGCAGGCATCCTCACGTCTTTGGCAACGTTGAGGTATCCGGCCCGGAGGAGGTTTCGCTCAACTGGGAAGAGATCAAGCGTTCAGAGGGGAAATCTCCCAAATCACTTCTGGATGGCATTCCCAGGGATATCCCCGCTCTGGCATACAGTCAGATCATCCAGCAGCGTGCAGCTCGGGTAGGCTTCGACTGGAATGAGATCGAAGGTGTTCTGGATAAGGTGACCGAGGAGATTGAGGAGATCAGGCAAGCTGAAACACAACAGGAAAGAGCAGCGGAGTTCGGAGATTTGATCTTCGCTCTGGCCAATGCTGCCCGATGGCTCCAGATCGACCTCGAAAGCGCCCTTAGAGGATCGAATGAGCGCTTCTCCAGACGGTTTGCTTATATGGAAAATCTGAGTCGAAAGCGAGGCATTTCTATGAACGGGCTCTCCATCGAAGCGCTGGATGCTCTCTGGAACGAGGCCAAGAAAGCGCTCGCGGATGCCTGACCTCTAGCCTACTTTGATCGTGATCCCGATCGGGCAGTGATCGGAGCCCATCACCTCGGGCATAATAAACGCGCTGGAAACCGCCGGCAGCAGATTTTCCGTCACGAAGAAGTAATCGATCCTCCACCCTACGTTTCTCTGCCGCGCCCCCGATTTCAAATCCCACCAGGTGTACTGATTAGGCTCCCGGTTGAACTGGCGAAAAGTGTCCACATAACCGTGTGAGACGAACTTATCCATCCAGGCCCGCTCCATCGGTAAGAAGCCGGAAACTTTCTCATTCACTTTCGGTCTGGCCAGATCGATCTCTTTATGGGCAGTGTTCACATCACCGCAGATCACCAGCTTTTTGCCTGCCACCTTGAGAGAGTCTGCATATTGGAGAAAATCATCGTAGAAATCCATTTTGTATTTCAGACGTTCCTCACCTTGCTTTCCGTTCGGGAAATAGATGTTCAGCAGAGTGAACTCAGCATATTCAGCAATCAGGACCCGCCCCTCCAAATCCAGCGCCGTGCCGCTCCAGCCGGGCTGAACATTGATAGGCTTCTGCCGGGAAAAGATGGCCACGCCGCTGTAGCCTTTGCGCTCCGGGAAATTCCAGTACGCGGAGCAGCCTGAAGGAGCGCGCAGGTCGGGGGTTAATTGATCGGGATGCGCCTTTGTTTCCTGAAGACACAACACGTCAGGAGCTTGGATGTGCAACCATTCCAGCAGGCCTTTATCCTTCGCCGCCCGGATGCCGTTGACATTCCAGCTCAGCAGCTTCATTTCCCTCATAACCAATTCCACCTTTGCTTCCCTGCGAAACAGCAGGACGATGAATAGAGCCTACAAAATTCCCTCTGGGACGTCAAGTGCCCTTTGCTACCTCTTGATGATGCGCACTCCAATTGATATACTTATACCCGCTGGCCGAGATGTGGTCTTAAGCTCTATTAACATTGGCTCTATTATGAAGTGAAGGAAGGAGAAGGAAAATGAAGAAGCTGATCTATCTAATCCTGGTGCTGGCACTCGCCCTAAGCGTCTCAGGGCTAGCCGCCTGTGGCGGCGATGATGAAGACAATGGCGACACCCCTCAGGCCACTCAGCAAGGCGAGCCAACCGCGACCAAAACCGAAGCGGCCGCTGCAACGACGCCAACCGCAACGAAAACAACAACTGCAACACAAAAACCATCTGGCGACAGCAGTGAACTCGGCGACGTTGTCTCAATGGACGAGCTGAAGAGTTACAAGATGCACATGGTAATGAGTTCTCCCATGGGTGGCGGCGATATCACAACGGACATGGAAGTGGTCAATGATCCGCCACCGAAAGCGACGCATACAGTGATGGATATGGGAATGGGTACCACGGAGATTATCACCATCGGGAATACCACCTGGACGAAGATGATGGGCATGGGCTGGATGGAAAGCACAACAGAGGAATCCAGCGTCCAGGAACCGACAGACATCGCCGATTACATCGATATGGATAGCGATGTAAACTATCAGGGTAAGGAAAAGGTGAACGGCGTCAACTGCAAGCACTATGAAGTTGAGACGAATATGACTGTCGACACTTCCAGCTTCCAGGAAGGGGTATCCGGAGAGGTTACGGCCTCTTTCAAAGGGGAGGTCTGGGTAGCTGACGAAAGCGGAATGCCCAAGGTCATGATTCGACAGGTAGGAACCACAGAAATGGAAATGCCTGCACCCATCGGAAAGATATCCATGGATATGGCAACGGATATCACCGAAATCAATGGGGCATTCACCATATCCCCACCTCCGGCCGATGAGATCACGCAAATGCCGGATATGGGCGACTTTACACCGCCAGAGGGATTGGACGATTTTGAGATGCCGTGTCCCGATTTCGAACTGGGCAGTCCGGAATGGTTGGACTGCATGGGCATGGGCGGATAATTAAAACATAGCCGTCAGTCGTTCAAAGGGGGGTGGAGTATCATACTTCAACATGATACTCCACCCTCTTCTTTCATCTCAATCTGGAGAGCCGCTGGTAATTTGACAGGGAAAACCCCTAAGCCTGATGGAGCTTCTGCTGAACCGATCGAACCTTCTCCTCCATCATGGCGAGCTTGTCTCGCCGATCATCGATGCGGATCGAGGTCAGAACCCGCTTCACATCCTCATCGAACACGCTCTCATGCATTTGCCGGATCAAGGTCAGCACCTGATCCAGATCGCCCTCAAGGACGGTTCCCATCGGCGTAAGCTCAACCTTCACCCCTTTCTGCTTCTCTGCTACTTTGAGAGCACGGGCCACATAGTCGCTAACCGAAGGGGAACCGGTTCCTAATGGAACAACGCTCACACTGACAATGGCCATGGGTGTCACCTCCGTGAAATTATGCGTTATGTAATCTGTGATCAAGAGGTGCAGGATTCCTCCTGCCGGGGGTTCGGGGGTGTCCCCCGAATTCCTTAAACTTCCCCCAAGAATGGGGGCCAGGGGGTTGATAAAAACTCAATCAGAGCTTTCCTAATCCAGCGGGAGTTGCGTCAAGTCCGAGATCAGATAGTGAGGGTTCTGTCTTTGAAGCCGCCAGCGCGGATGATAGCTCCGATCCCTGACAATGGCTGTGGCCAGCGTATGGGCCGCTTTGGCAGCCACCAGGTCCTCTTCCATATCCCCAACATACATCGCTTCCTGCGGCCTCACGCCGAGTTTGCCGAGCGCCGCCAGAATGGGCTTGGGAGAGGGCTTTTGCTCATCACAATCCTCTTGCCCGACAATGGCCGTGAAATATCTTTCGAGGTCGAACTTCCTCAGATGTTCCCGCAAGAATACTGAGGGTATGTTTGAAGCCACCCCAAGCGCCATCCGCCTGCTTTGAAGCTCCTCCAAAACGCCAATAACCTCGGGGAAGATGCTGACCAAAGGCGCATATCGTGGATAGAACTCGCGGAATTTGAGATCTATCTCTGAGACCAGATGCGCCGGAACCCCGTTATCTCTGTGGAACTGGGGAACGGGCAGTTTGAACTTCTCTCTGAACTCCTCCAGAGTATCGAAGCCATCCAGTCCAATGGTATGATAGGCATCGCAATTAGCTTTCCAGACAACGTGAATATCATCCAGAAGCGTTCCGCTGATATCGAAGATGACCGCTTTAACCCCGTTCATAAGCCCATTATATCATTTTTGACCGGATACCTGATTGTTCAGGCCTCCGGTCAGTCGATGTTCAACTCATGCTTGAGTTCCCGTTCCATGAGAGCGCGGACAGCCTGCCTCACTTCAATCCCTTCGAACAGTACCCGGTAAACCTGTGTCGCGATCGGCATCTCGACCCCCAATTTGCCCGCCAACTCCAAGGCCGCCACCGTCGTATCCACTCCTTCAGCAATGCCGCTCATCGAAGAGAGTACCTCTTCCAGCTCTCGTCCCTTGGCCAGCTCCTGCCCCACAAAGCGATTTCGACTGAGCTGACTGGTGCAGGTGGCCACCAAATCCCCCATGCCTGCAAGTCCAGAGAAGGTGAGAGGATTGGCCCCCGCCGCTACACCTAATCGAGCGATCTCCATCAGGCCCCGGGTGATCAGAGCGGCACGGGTGTTATCACCATAACCCAATCCATCGGACATGCCAACCGCCAGGGCCACCACATTCTTGAGAGCGCCTCCGAGTTCGACCCCGATGACGTCGGCATTGGTATAGGCCCTGAAGTTGGAAGAGGATATGATCCGTTGGATAGCACTGGCCACCTCCAAATTCGCTGAGGCCACCACCGTGGCCGTCGGCAAGCTCTGCACAACTTCCTGGGCAAAGTTGGGACCGGAGAGAATTGCGATCCGATCAGCAAATACGGAAGGAAGCTCTTCAGTAATAACCTCGGACATGCGCATGGTTGTCTCGATCTCAATTCCCTTGGCCAGGCTCAGCAGAAGCGTTTTCTCCCAAAGATGGTCTCTGATCAGCCCCAGATTGGCCCGCATCGCTTGTGCCGGCACACCAAGAACAGTCAATTCCGCCTCATCCAGAGCTTCCCCGGCAGAGGCCGTGACCCACAGATTTTCCGGAAACATGACCGAGGGTAAATGAGCCTTGTTCTGGGAATCCCTATTAATCTGGGCAGCTTCTGCTTCGGTTCGCGCCCAGAGAACAACATCCAACCCTTTCCGGGCCAGCATAATCCCCAGGGTGGTTCCCCAACCGGTGGTCCCGACAACAGCGACCTTGGGACTCATCGTTTTTCTCCCTTCTGCCCCAGCTTGTGTTCGGTGCCGGCTCTCAGGTTAGCGATATTATCCCGATGCCGATAGACAATCAAGATGGTGACGATCACGCAATAGATTAAATATTCCGCCGGCTGATTTCCCGTGACGACGAAGGGTATCAGAATCGGAATGGAACTGAAAGAGCCGGTCATCGATCCGACGGAGACGTATCGTGTAATCAAGATCACCACCAGACCAATCGCCAGACTGGCGAACCCGATCCAGGGAGACATGGCAATCAGCCCACCGACTGATGTATCAACACCCTTACCTCCCTTGAATTTGAGGTAGACCGGCCAGTTATGCCCCAGCACTGCCGCCAGCGCCCCCATCACCTGGCCAACGGCCATATGATCTCCGCCGATAATTTTCCCGCCGAGCCAGGCAGCCAGCGTCCCCTTCACGATATCGAGAACAAATGTGGCCAGCCCGGCTTTGGCTCCACACGTACGGAAAACATTGGCGAACCCGATGTTGCCGCTGCCATATTCGCGGACGTCAATGCCACGAGTCAGCTTGCCGATGAGAAGACCAAAGGGAATAGCCCCCAGGAGATATCCGATGAGAATAATGATCGCCGAATCGAAAGCCATTTATTCCTCGACAGAGTCTTTCTGGCCCGGTTGCCAATCCGATATCTTTTTCTTAAACACCAGCCTCAGAGGACTCCCGGCAAAACCAAAGGCATCGCGCAGGCTGTTCTCCAGATACCGTCGATAGGAAAAGTGAACAAAAGCCGGGTTGCTGACGGCAAAGACAAACGTGGGAGGAATTACATCCGCCTGGATTACCTTTTTGAAATAGAAGTTCTTTTTCGTCATCGGGGGATGACTCTCCACCGCGCGGGCAATGACCTCTTTCAGCTCATTGGGATCGATACGCCTGGTTCTCCCCCGGCTGATCTCCTCGGCTTTGGGCAGGATATGCTCCACTCCGAATCCTGTTTTGGCCGAGACAAAAAGCACCGGGGCATAGTGCAGAAACCGGAGGTTCTTTTGCACTTCCAGGAGGCAATCCTTCTTCGTCGAGCCCAGATTATCGGCCAGATCCCATTTGTTGACTACGATGAGTATCCCCTTGAAGGCTTCCCGGATATATCCGCCAACATGGGCATCCTGCTCTTTCACCATGTCAGCAACATCGAGAACCAGCAGGCACACATCCGCCCGTTCAATCGATCTCAGCGCCCGCATCACGCTGTAAGTCTCTATTCCCTGCGCGATCCGGCCCCGCCTTCGAATACCTGCCGTATCGATGAAAAGAGCGCGTCGACCGTCCCGTTCCACTATGGTATCCACAGAATCACGAGTAGTCCCCGGCACATCGCTGACGATCATCCGGTCCTGCCCCAGCAGCGTATTGAGGAGCATCGATTTCCCCACATTGGGTCGGCCGAGAATGGAGATCGTCATCATATCGGCGTCATAAGGAGAAGCCGGAGAAGGGGGGAGACTGGCGGTGACTCTGTCCATCAGTATATCTATGTTTATATCGTGATAAGCACTGATCGTAATCGGATCATTTAAAGGCATCTCGTGGAACTCGAATGCCTGCCTGGAGCGTTGCTCGTTATCGCACTTGTTGACCGCCAGAACCACCGGTTTCTCCGATCGCCTCAGCCTTTCCGCAATTTCCTTATCCGGTATGGTGACCCCATTCTTGGCATCCACCAGCATGATGATGGCATCGGCTTCCGCGACGGCAATTTCAACCTGATTCCTGACCCTGTCGCTCATATCTGAGCTGGGGTCCAACTCCAATCCGCCCGTATCGACGAGAGTAAAAGCCTGATCTCTCCAGATGATATCCGAATAAAGCCGATCGCGTGTGGTCCCCGGAAGGTCCTCGACCACGGCCAGGCGCTTGCCCGCGAGCCGATTGAAAAGGGTGGATTTCCCCACGTTCGGTCTGCCGACGATGGCGATGATGGGTTTAGTCACAGTGTTCTACCTCTCGCCTATTCTATCATATCCAAAGAATCGAACACTATCTTTCAGAGGAAGCTGAAACCGGTGATTCACGCCCGGCAGGAAGGATTCTGAGCCTATTTTCGAATCGGCCTTGACAGATCTACCGGATGCGTCTACATTTAGCTCAGACTGATTGACTGACAACCACCGTGCACATTCAGCATCTGAGCCTGACAAACTTCCGCAATTACGTTCGGCTGGAACTCGATCTCCCGCCGGATATCTCCGTGTTTCACGGGGCCAACGCTCAG
Source organism: Dehalococcoidia bacterium (assembly GCA_028711995.1). Classification (NCBI taxonomy): domain Bacteria; kingdom Bacillati; phylum Chloroflexota; class Dehalococcoidia; species Dehalococcoidia bacterium. Next base: position 36,242 of record JAQTRE010000015.1, read on the forward strand.
GGGAAAACCACTCTTCTGGAATCTGTTTGCTTTCTGGCCACCACCCGGTTCTCCCGGCCCGTTGCCGAAAGGGAAATCATCAACTGGAACGCAACAAACGAAAAGATGCCCTTCGCACGCCTTTCCGCCAATGTCCAGAGGAACTCGCGCACTATTAAGCTAGACATAGTCCTGCAACCACGGGCGGCCGTCAAAAACGAACAGGGGCTCCTCATTGCGCCGATGCAAAAACGTATTCGCGTCAACGGTGTGGCTCAGCGCGCAGCCGATCTGATGGGTCAGTTAAACATGGTCATGTTCAGCCCGCGGGACATTGACCTCATCGATGGAGAGCCTTCCTTGCGCCGCAGATACCTGGATATGACCAACTCCCAGGTAGACCCTCACTATCTGAGAGCACTGCAGCGATACAGCAAGGTGCTGGCGCGACGCAATCACCTCTTGCGGCAAATCGCAGCACACCAGGCCAGACCCGATGAACTCGCCTTCTGGAATCAGGAGATGATATCGACGGGGTCCTACATCATCTATCAGCGAGAGCGAGCCATCTCAGAGCTGAATGACCTGGCCAATCCGATCAACGAGCAACTCAGCGGGGGTCGGGAAAAACTCAAGATGAAGTATCGCCGGAGCATCGATGCGAGTACTACCGAATTCGCCTCTCTCGGAGATGTGGATCAGGCTTTCCGCAAAGCGATCACAGAAGCTTATCCCAAAGAACTGGCTCGCGGTATTTCGCTGGTAGGACCGCATCGAGATGATATGGAATTCCAGGTCAATGAAGTGGACATGGGTCCCTATGGTTCTCGCGGACAGCAGCGGACCATCGCGCTGGCACTCAAGCTGGCAGAGGTCAAGTTCATGCTGGCCCAGACCGGCGAAACGCCGGTGCTGCTCCTGGACGATGTACTCTCGGAACTCGATTCCGAAAGGCGTCGGCACCTGCTGGAATCGGTTGGCTCTTATCAGCAGGTGCTGATCACCACCACGGATCTGGATCGTTTCCCTCCGGATTTCCTGGCCGGGGCAAACCAATTCATTGTCGAGAACGGCCAGATAAGAAATCGGTAGAAAGAGAATCTCATCTCTCAGGTGGGTCGGGATCTCGTTTCTCCCTACTCGTTGCAGAGGCTCGATTCAGGACGAACCCCTTCGGCGCTGATGCCGCGGACATAGTAGTCGGGATCGTTGAGGAAGTTGAGGAATACGGTGACAAACGCCACCGCCGACTCGATCATCAAAGGCTTATCTTTATAGAGGATGGTCAGTTGTTTCTTCCGGGCCTTGGCGTCCGGTTGATCGAAGACAGACATCAGAAGCCCATCCAGACGATGGCCCGCGGCCGGGGGAGTCACCACATCCAGATTGCCCGATTGCGCGTACGTCATCGTTTCCATCAGAAGCTCCCGGAAGGTTGAAACCGCCGTCTCGTGATATCCGAAAACATGCAGCGCTATCCTCTGGGCTTCCTTCATGCTGGCTTTGGCAAGGGTATTGAATATCTCCTGGCTGACGGGATCGCCGGTGGCTGCCTTTTTCTGCCTGATGAGCGACATCAACATGATATTCTTGAATAGCTGGTAGAGACGTTGAGCGCCGTTCAAAATTACGGTCGGCTGGTGGGGTCTCTCGGGTCGATATCCGCGATAAGTGTTGGTATACAGCATCTGAAACACATTTTCGAAGAAATCCACTCCCTGCAGGGGGTCTTCCAGGTCAATACGCATGTCAAAGGTGTTGTCCAACCGGTCCGCCAGCTTGACTCTCACTACTTCGGGGGCATTGCTGGCCTGATCGAGCAAACGACCAATGTACTGGTAGTAGGTCTCACCGGGCTCTTTGGTCAACCATTGCAGATGCTCCCGCAAACACATCTGGTGACCTTCCGGTATCTCCATCAAAAAGGACTGAAATTGCTTATCCAGTTTGATCCAGTTTGAGTTCTTGAACTGGCTAGGCCGGACATCCTCGAAGTTGTCATGAAGGAGGCAAGTCATCAAATCCAGCAGCTCTACTTTTTTGGATGCATGGGATAGCAGTGCCGTTGACCTGAGCGGATGTAACACCGAGAAAGGCCCCAGATCACGCTTTCTCCTCCCGTAAACCTGGTGGAGGTAATCGCACACATGCAGCAACACGTCCTGATCATGGCTGGATACAGACTTCCCCGGCAACATTATGGCAATGATATTGTCCCAGTTCACCCGCTTGGCGCTCAACTGGTAATTCAATACCGCAGAGAGCTTCAAAAAATCTGCCAGGTCATACGATTGCATCGATCTCTCTCCCTTTCCCCGTGAGCAACTGAGTTGATGATCCGTTACATAACCATATCACAATCGTCCTACCCGCTGCCAGGGGTAATCATGGATAAGAACTTCTCCAGAGGCATCGCTTGTAAGAGAGGATACATCGCCCCCTTGCCATACACCTTGATAATGGCCTCATGGTCCGGCCTTCGGTAGGCAGCGCAGCAATCTTCCAGCAGGATCGCCCGGAAATCATGGGCCACGCCATCCAGCACTGTGGTCAACACACAAACCGGTGTACTGATTCCGGCCACCGCTATGGTATCCACATCCATGCTTTGCAGCATACGGTCAAGATTCGTGCCCATGAAGGCGCTCATTCGGCGCTTGGGCAGAATGATATCGGTCTTCTGTGGTCCGAGCTCGGCAATAACCTCGGCGCCCTCGGTTCCCATGACGCAATGAGGCGCGCGTTTCATCTCCCGAAACATGAAATCATCGGGCAGGAAGCTATCGTTGGCGAAGATCACGGGCAAGCCTTTCTCCCTGGCCGCCGCCAGCAGGCGCTGAACGTTCGGGATGATCTTTCGGCCCTCTTCCCCGATGCTGAAACGGCAGCCCACGTCCAGAGTATCCTTGAGCATATCCACCACAATGACGGCTGTTTTCGGCATCGGCTCCCCCCGGACAGAAATTCGCTGATGAACCATCGGTTCTTGACCAAGTAGACCTGTAAGCCGAGTTCTGTATTCTTCCGAAGAAGAACGGTGACCATCTATCTAGCCGCGCCGTTACCGACGCGGTCGTGCAGCCAACCCGAGGACAGGCCAGGCACCTATCGTCCTCCTATTCGGCCTTGCTCCAGATGGGGTTTACCCGCCATCCACCTCGCGATGGACGCGGTGAGCTCTTACCTCACCATTTCACCCTTACCCCGAACGAGTCGAGGCGGTATGTTTCTGTGGCACTTTCCGCAGGTCACCCTGCCTGGGTGTTACCCAGCACCCTGCCCGGAGGAGCTCGGACTTTCCTCTCCGATGCCGGAAACCCGGCACCAGAGCGGCCACCCGGTCTACTTGGTCAATTCACTTTCAAAGATAGCTCAGTAGCCCGATTTTAGCAAGTATCAACAGCGCCTGCCCTTCTCCCTCTTTCGGTCATTCCCGACCTGATCGGAAATCCAAAAGTCTCATCCCCCATCTGGATTCCCGTTTCCACGGGAATGACAGCTGCGTTGCGCTATTGGTCATTCCGGGATTGCCCGGTATCCGTTGTCGTTACGGCCAGTTTCCAGAACAATCTGGCTCACTAGTCTTTTCTAATCCAAAAATGAGCCTGAAAGGGTCATAATAATCGTTTCTTTCTTTTTGCTACTTTTTCTTTCTTTGTGAACAGTGTGGACATGTGGATAACCCCATAAGCCTCAGATTCTGCCAA
>JAQTRE010000016.1 GCA_028711995.1 Dehalococcoidia bacterium
ACGATGGCTATGTGGGTGACGGAGACTATGTCAATGGCATGCGTCTCATCTTCTTTGCTGAGACGACCAACTCGGCCGGCAAATATGTATTCGGCAATGTGGACATGAATAACACTCTGCCCGCCTCACGCTGGCACTACTACTATGGCAGCGGGAAATACTGGCCATCCACCAGCGGGCTTTCGGTAAAATGGGTCAACCAGATCAATATCTACCAACCCAATTTTTACACCTGCGATGACTCCGGTACCCCCAAAAGCGCTTTCACTCAAGGGGACACGGTGTATGTAACGGGCACTGGGCCCCCGGCAAGTACCGAGTACCATGTATGGATACAGACGGACGATGTGCTGATGTCAACGCTCGATGCGATGGATCGTCCTCTCGGCGGTAGCTATACGCTCACCAGCGGTGACGATCCCTCGGACGAGCAGGAGGAAGTGACCACAAACGGCAGTGGAGCTATAGCAATTACGCCGATCTGGGAAACTGACGTCTTCAGTCCTGTAGGTAACTATGAAGTTGTTGCCGACAACCAGTCATCCGGAACGCAAGGAACTTATGACTCCAACGATAAGTTGGATAACCCCGGATGGTGGGGCTTTACCTTGGCCGCTCCCTGATCGTTTTTGCGGGAAAGGGATACCGTCCTGCCGGTTGCCTGCCGCCGCCGGACAGGCAGGGCAGACAGGCGGTGTCGGAACGCAACGTGGCAGAAACTCGGGTATTTCCGGGGGGGGTGGGGCGTCCGCCCAGGCGGACATGGGCTGTTTGTAGCCCGTCCCGGTCAAGACCGGGCGGTAGGCCAGCGATTGAAATCGTGGCCTACATGTAAGGCTGTCCGCCTGCACGGACGGAATGCCCGGATAACGGACACTCTCAGCCTGTAAATGGGAAGTTGCTGAGTAGGCCAGCGGCCAGCCAATCGGGAAAAAGGTACTAACAAAAAAGGAAGGTTGAGATGTACAAGAGTGAGAGAGCAAACGGAGTGTTGGCGATACTAATGATTCTATCGATGCTTGGTGTGCTGTTGCTGGCTCTGATTTCGCCGGCGACAGCCTCGGCTGCCGGACTAGTGGAGCAGGCTTCGGCGGTGGAGGCGGCAGAATGGTACGGGAGTTATCTTGGAGGATCCAATTACGACTATGGGGAAAGCATTGCAGTGGACAATACGGGGAACAGCTACGTAACCGGACGTACAAAATCTACAGACTTCCCCGTCACCACAGGTGCCTACCAGGCAACCGGAGCCGGCGGGTATGACGTCTTCATAACCAAGTTCAGTTCCAGCGTTAACCTGATTTATGGCACTTATCTCGGGGGCGCCGGCACTGATTACGGCAGAAGTATTGCTGTAGACAACGCCGGTAACGTCTACGTCACAGGCTATACAAACTCTACAGATTTCCCCGTTACCACAGGTGCCTACCAGGCAACCGGAGCCGGCGGGTATGATGTCTTCATAACCAAGTTCAGTTCCACCGGCAACATGGCCTACAGCACCTATTTTGGTGGCACCGGTCTTGACGATGCAAACAGTATCGCCGTAGACAATACAGGGAACATCTACATCACCGGATACACTGCTTCTCTTGCAGACTTCCCTGTTACCGAGGGTGCCTATCAGTCTACCAGTCAGGGTTTGCGGGATGCTTTCCTAGCCAAGTTCAATTCAGACGGCAACTTGGTCTACAGCACCTACTTCGGAGGGGCCGATGAAGATACTGCATACGGCATTGCCGTGGACGATATGGGAAACATGTACATAGCCGGAAAGACAAAGTCAACGAATTTCCCAACTACCCCCGATGCTTATCAGACAACATACGGGGGAAGTAGCCTCGATGCTTTCGTAGCCAAATTCAATGCAGCTGGCAATCTGGCCTATAGCACCTATCTCGGAGGTTCCGGTTCTGACAATGCATTTAGTATTACCATGGACAATACAGGGAAATTCTACATCGCCGGATCCACAAACTCCACAGACTTCCCCCTTACCGCGGATGCTTATCAAACAACACTTAGTGGCACCACTGACACCTTCTTGGTCCAGTTCAGTTCCAGCGGCAACCTGGTCTACAGCACCTATTTCGGAGGTTCCGGTATTGACCAGGCAAACGGCATAGCTGTGGACAATACAGAAAACATCTACATCACCGGATGCACTAGCTCTACAGATTTCCCCATTACCGCAAGCGCCTATCAGACAGCCCATGGTGGAGGTACTACGGACGCCTTCGTAACTAGGTTTGGCCCTGGCGGTAACCTGGCCTACAGCACTTACCTCGGCGGCTCTGGTTCCACCGACCAAGGAAGTAGTATTGCAGCGGATATCACCGGAAACGCCTATATCAGCGGATATACAAACTCTACAAACTTCCCCGTTACACCAAACAGTTACCAAACAACCCATGGCGGGGGAACCTATGATGCTTTCTTTGCTAGAATGACAGTAGCTGCATCTCCAGCTCCCGTGGCTGCCTTTAGCGCTGCCCCCACCAGTGGAGATGCTCCGCTGACTGTCAACTTCACTGACGAGTCAACAGGCACAGCACCGCTCACCTATGCCTGGGACTTCGACAACGACGGCACACCGGATTCCACCGACCAGAACCCGATCTATATCTATACCATTAGCGGTATTCATACGGTTAAGCTGACTGCCACGAATGCCTATGGCAGTGATGATGAGGTCAAGACTGCCTACATCACCGTCAACGCGGCACTGGTGGCCCCGACGGCGGCCTTCACAGCCAGCCCGACCAGCGGCACGGCTCCTCTTGCCGTTAGCTTCAGTGACCAGTCAACGGGCACAGCTCCATTAACTTATGCTTGGGACTTCGATAACGACGGTGTGGTCGACTCTACTGATCAGAATCCATCTCATGTCTACAGTGCTGTCGGCACCTACACGGTCAAACTTACGGTGACCAACGCCGCTTCCAGTGACGATGAGGTGAAGACCGATTACATCACCGTCAACTCGGCACCGGTGGCCCCGACGGCGGCTTTCATTGCCAGCCCGACCAGCGGCACGGCTCCTCTTGCCGTTAGCTTCAGCGACCAGTCAACGGGCACAGCTCCATTAACTTATGCTTGGGACTTCGATAACGACGGTGTGGTCGACTCTACTGATCAGAATCCATCTCATGTCTATAGTGCTGTCGGCACCTACACGGTCAAGCTCACAGTGGCCAATGCCGGCGGCAGTGATGACGAGATAAAGACCGGCTTTATCACGGTGACAATGTCTTCTACTCCGGCGTGGGACCTGAACGGTGACGGAGTCTGCAACATCGGGGATGTGGTGGTGATCGGTCTGCACTGGGGCGATACAGGGACCCCGGGCTGGATTCCTGAAGACCTGAACAACGATGGCGCCATCAATATTGGCGACGTGGTGGTCATTGGCCTGCACTGGGGGGAGAGCTGGTAAGCGGCTGAGTTGAGACGAGAAGATTTTTCCGATGCCTGCCCTTCTTCGGGAGGGCAGGCATCGGAAATGCCATGAATTAGGAGAAATGCAGAGGAAGGGTGGATGTAACGAAGTTCGCGATCTCATCACGATAGACTCGTGTAACAGCAATGAGGCGAATAGGAGGATAGATAGATGATACACATGAGGCGAATCACCGTCACTATTCTTGCCCTGTTGGCAATCGTTGCCTTGCTGGTTCCCCTTTCGACGGCATCAGCCGGGAAAGGCTATACCATTGACGCCAGCGCCGGCATCGGAGGAACGATTACCCCTTCAGGGACTATAAAAGTAGGCAGCGGGGGCAGTCAGTCCTTCACGATTGCCGCGGATACTGGATACCGGATTGTGGACGTACTCGTGGATGGCGGCTCGGTAGGGGCGCAGAGCAGCTACACCTTCAGCGATGTCCAGGCCGATCACACCATTGCGGCCAGTTTCGTTGCCCCGTATATCTACTTTGCCAACCCGTCGGCTCTTCCTGGAGTGGAATTCGGCATGAATCTGTACGATTTTGCCCCGAATGCTAGTGGAGTAGTCTGGTTTGATACGGATGGGGATGGCATCCGTGATGCGGCGGAACCGCAGTCGACCGTGACTGTGAACCTGGCGGGCAGCGGGAGCCCGTGGCCTCATCTATCGACTCCGGCGGACGCTGAGCCCGGCGTATATTCTGTGTACGCTGATGTTCCGGAAGGTGAAGCGGTGGAAGCATCGGCTGGCTTCACCGTCAGGGGCATGATATTGAGCCCTGCCTCGGGGACATCGGGAACAGTCATAGCTATCACGGGGCTTGGCTTCGCGACCGACAGAACCGGGACGGTCTGGTTCGATAGCGACGGCGACTCGGCGATCGATGCCGATGAGCCTCAGGTTGCGGCCAGCACTGACTCTGGTGGCACCCTCTCTCCCGTGTCTCTCACTGTCCCGGCCGTGGCTGGTGGCAGTTACTATGTGCGGGCAGACGTTCCCACGGGCGGTTTCGTTCCTGACGTATCGGCCGCCTTCGTGGTTCTTGGAGCGCCTGTCGCTGCCTTCACCTCGGATGTGCAGTCGGGCACTGCTCCGCTGACCGTCCAGTTCACCGACCAGTCCACCGGGGATCCAGCATCGTGGGCGTGGGACTTCGAAAATGACGGCACGCCGGATTCTACCGACCAGAACCCGACTTACACGTACGCTTCCGCTGGTACGTTTACCGTGAAACTAACGGCGACCAATGCTGTCGGCAGCGACGATGAGATAAAGCCCGACTATATTAACGTAACTACACTAGGTCCGAAAACATGGTATGTTGACGACTCCGGTGGCGCCGACTTCATGACCATACAGGCGGCCGTGACGGCAGCCAGTGGCGGGGACACCATCATTGTCAGGGACGGCACCTATAACGAGAACGTCGTAGTTGACAAGAACCTGGCCATCCAGTCGGAAAGCGGTGCTGCCTCGACCACGGTCACGGCGGTGGTTTCCACCGCGCCGGTGTTTGATGTGAATGCTAGCGGCGTGGTGATTGACGGATTTTCAGTTCTGGGTCCAACCGACACTCACGTTGCCGGTATCGAGCTTGTAGACGTAAACGATTGCACGATACGGAATAATGACTGCTCCGGAGGACTCTACAACGGCATTCACCTTGGTGGTGCAGCAACGAATAATATCATCACCAAGAACTACTGCCACGGCAATACCCAGCGCGGCATCAGTGTCCGGGACACTGCCCACGGCAACTTTATCTCAGAGAACACGGTCGAAGACAATGGCGATGCGGGTTTCTGCATCAAGGACGAGACTCACGATAACATCATCTGGCTCAACAACGTTATCGGCAATCGGGTGGAGATGCTGACGGCCAACACATACAATTCACTGACTCCGCTTGCCTACGGATACAATGGCGGCACCTACACCGGTTACCTTGGCAACTACTACTATGATTACACTGGCAGCGATGCCGATGGAAACGGCGTTGGTGACACTCTTTACAGCTTCGGCACATACAGCGACAACTACCCCTTGATGGGCGAATGGCATGACGGTGAGATCTCCGTCTCGGTAGTTGCTCCGACGGCGGCCTTCACAGCCAGCCCGACCAGCGGCACGGCTCCTCTTGCCGTTAGCTTCAGTGACCAGTCAACGGGCACAGCTCCATTAACTTATGCTTGGGACTTCGATAACGACGGTGTGGTCGACTCTACTGATCAGAATCCATCTCATGTCTACAGTGCTGTCGGCACCTACACGGTCAAACTTACGGTGACCAACGCCGCTTCCAGTGACGATGAGGTGAAGACCGATTACATCACCGTCAACTCGGCACCGGTGGCCCCGACGGCGGCTTTCATTGCCAGCCCGACCAGCGGCACGGCTCCTCTTGCCGTTAGCTTCAGCGACCAGTCAACGGGCACAGCTCCATTAACTTATGCTTGGGACTTCGATAACGACGGTGTGGTCGACTCTACTGATCAGAATCCATCTCATGTCTATAGTGCTGTCGGCACCTACACGGTCAAGCTCACAGTGGCCAATGCCGGCGGCAGTGATGACGAGATAAAGACCGGCTTTATCACGGTGACAATGTCTTCTACTCCGGCGTGGGACCTGAATGGCGACCACACCTGCAACATCGGGGATGTGGTGGTGATCGGTCTGCGCTGGGGCGATACCGGAACGCCCGGCTGGATCCCTGAAGACCTGAACAACGATGGCGCTATCAATATTGGCGACGTGGTGGTTATTGGCCTGCACTGGGGGGAGAGCTGGTGATTAGCAAACGACAAGGAGGGTTAAATACGGCGAGAACGGATGTGGGATTGGAATGCCGGTTAGTGTTGCGTCAACCATGATCCGGCGCAATGTCATTCTGAGGGAATCCTTATGGATGACCGAGGAATCTCCACGGATCGGGAGTGAGATTCTTCGCTTCGCTCAGAATGACATAACACTAGCGGCTGGGTATCGATTTTCAGCGACCACTTAAAAAAGGAAATGGGGGAATGACCTATACACCGTTGGAGGGAGACTCAGATGAAGAATAGACTGGCTCTGGGATTTTTGAGCCTTGTATTGATGGCAGGCATAATCGTTGGCGGAGTATTATTCACTGCATCAGTGGAAGCTACCAGTGCAACAGCGTCGCTCCACATTGTGAAGTATGCCGCCGATGGCAGCACGGTGATTGGAGAGGCAACGGTTACCATTGCTGACTTGGAAACAGCCGAGGGACACCCAGAGGTGCAGGGTGATGGCACTACCCACTATTTTACAGAAGGCCCCACGTTTGACCCGGCCAACCTGTGGGACCCGGATGAGACCTGCCCCGGCGATAGTCTGAAGGATAAGGGGGCTCTAAAAGGCACCGCGCTCAATGACCTCTGCAATCTGGTTGGGGGAATGGCCGATGGCGACCAGGTCAACGTAATGGCCTCTGACGGCTACAACGAAACGTTTGACTATCCCAATGTTTACAATACCCTGACAGATCCCACCCTCAATTCCAGGCAGGGGCCGATGGTCATCAGCTGGTGGAAAGACGGGCAGTACAGCGGCAGCGGATGGAGCGATGGAATGCTGCTGGCCTTCTTCCCCACAGTGGGACGTACTTCCGACGGCAAACTGATATTCGGACACCAGGACATGCATGATTGCCTGCCCGAGCACAACTGGCATTACTACTACGATAACGCAATAGCGTATCCTTCCACCCATGGTCTCTACATCAAGTACATCAAAGAAATCAGGATATTTACTGGTGGGGTCCAGGGGTGGACGGTTACCCTCTCCGGCGCTCGGAACGATGTCCTGACCAATACCTGGTTTGAAAATGGAATCGCCTGCCATACTCCGCCCGCTAATCCGTTGGCGTTTACTTATACGGATACTGAGAATAATACGTGGAGTGGCCTGCCGCTCTGGTACGTTTGCGGTCTGGTTGATGACGACAACATCCATGGTCCCGGCTCCTTCAATGACGGCCTCTATTACAATGTCAAGGTCTCTGCTGTAGATGGCTACAGCTACACCTTTCCCAGCACTGACGTCGCCCGCAACAATGGCATGATTCTGGCCAACAAGCTCAACGGCGAGCCTTTGCCATCCGATAAATACCCCTTGAAATTGGTCAGCGCCTCCTTCACCAACGGCGGGCCGAGCGTTGCACAGATAGCTGAGATCAAACTACTGAACATTAGTACGACGCCGCCGACTCCCACTCCCACTCCGACTCTCGGTGTGGCAGACTGGCCTCTGCAACTGGTCGGGGCACAGTCGTACACCATGACCCAAGCAACTTTTGAAAGCGGTGCAGCTTGTCACCCAACAAGCTATACCGACGATGACAGCAACGTCTGGAGCGGCATCCCCTTGTGGTTGCTGGCGGGTTGGGTGGACGACGATGTCCAGCATGGTGGAGGAGCATTTAATGATGCCCTGGCAGCCACCAATTACCAGATAAAGGTTTGGGCAGCCGATGGTTACTCCTACACGTTTTATTCCGCTGCCGTCGCCCGAAACGATAATATTATCGTGGCCAATAAACTGAACGGGGCGGATCTGCCGCAATACACCGGGGATCCCGCCACACACCCCGCCTACCCCTTGAAAATTACAGGCCCGGCGACCGCCAGCGGCGACCGCATAGGCGGCATTGTTAAGATTGAACTCATCGGTCTTCCGTCCGGTCAACCGGAGTGGGACCTGAACGGCGATCACGTGTGTAATATTGGGGATGTGGTGAAGGTGGGGTTGCAATGGGGGCTGACCGGCATTCCCGGCTGGATTCCTGAAGACCTGAATAAGGACGGTAACATCAACATCGGGGATATCGTGGTGCTGGGCTTGCATTGGGGAGAAACGTGGTAGTCATCTAATCATATCTAAAATGAAAGGAGGTGGATAGACAGGAATTTATTAGCAGAGTACACATGTTCAGTCTCAGACGCTTATCTAATTGTGTGTATTGTCAAAGAAATCGAAGCAAGATACGGAGGAAACAATTGAAAAAGATGAACAGGAAAACGATCCTTGTTATGCTGGCCATATTGGCTGTTCTTGTGGCATTGCTGATTCCGGCGCTGCCGGCTGCCGCCGGATCAGGCTATTCACCTGTCACTGTCTGGTACGGCGCAAGTAGCGTTACTATCGACCAAACTACATGGGACACTCTGAAAGCTAGCTACGGGCAGACTATTACCGGTACCTACAATACTAATACCTATGAGTATAGCGGTGTACCTGTTTACCGGCTCTTGGAACAGATTACCGGCGTCAGCGCTCTCTCGGATTATAGTGCTCTTGTGGAGGACGGTTCAGCAACGCCATACCAGGTGCTTGTTGGACCGCACGCGTGTGATAACATACCTGTAAAAAGTAACGATACCCTCATTATCGCTGATAGTGGCACTCTCAATGGCAGCCCCGATACTACCAGACTGCCAAGATTGGTTTGTCCATCCTTTACCGGCGGGGGTAAATACTACAATCAAAGCATTGTCAAAATAACACTAGTGTACACTATTTCAGTTTCCGCTCCCACTAACGGCACCATCAGTCCTTCAGGATATACGTGGAACACCAGTAGTACCAATCCCTGGAGTTCCGCAACTTCATCCGGTGCGGTTTATGTCACCAACGGCGGCAGCCAGACCTTCACTATGGCAGGCAACACCGGTTACCACATATCAGCCTTAACCATAGATGGGGGAGCTGTCACTCCAGCTACCAGCTACACCTTCAGCAATGTGACCGCCAATCACACTCTGGCTGCTACTTTCTCAGATTCCTCGGTCAGCGTCAGCATTACCCCGTCTTTCCAATCGGTAGCCAATGGCACAACATTCAACGTCAGCCTGGCAATCGACACCAGTACAGCCTCACGTGGATGGCAGGCGAATGTGGACTTTGATGCAACCAAACTGTCTGCTAATAGTGTGACTGAAGGCACCTTCCTGAGCGCCTATGCTACCGCGAACGGCGGTGGTACTGTTTCTGGCGGCGCCGCTACAATTGACAACGTCGGTGGACATGTTGTCATACCCGGCTACGCCATTACTGGCGCAGGAACTGGCGGTCCCACGGGGACCGGAACCCTCTGCACCATTTCCTTCACCGCAAAACCTGCCGTCAATAGTGCGGCCAGCATCACTCCATCGGCTGTTGTGGTTGCAGACGTGAATGGCACCGCCATTCCTGGCGTCACGCTTGCCGGAGGCACTGTCGCTATCGGCACCTTGCCTCTGCCTGACCTGGTGGTTTCAGCCGCCTCAACAACGGCCGAAGCCAATCCTGCCATGTACACTGTTACCTATACCATTACCAATAACGGGGCCGATGCCGGTGCCAGCACTACCTCCATCAGCATTGATGGTGGCACTCCCATAACCGTTGCTTGTCCGGCTTTGGCTACAGGTGCGAGCGATACCCAGACGACAGCTGCTCAGACACTCTCTGGCACAGCTGATTCCATCTTGATCACTGCCGATAGTGCCTTTGCTGTTGGCGAGAGCAATGAGAGCAACAATACCAGGACCACCAGCTACTCTTATGCACCTGCTCAACCGGGTGATGTGCCGGTCAGCGGCACCACTCAGACGGTCCTGAATTTTGTCCTTCCTGATGCGGTTAGCTGGGATCCATTGAATATCGGCGATAACTCGGCTGATCGAACCATGAAGGTGACTTCCAACACGGACTGGCAGGTAACTGTCCTCGGTACCAATAATGGCTACATGACCAAGTACAACGGCACCATTTATGATCCTGCCGTCAAACTCCATGATGCCCTGCTCCTTATGTCCGAGAATACAGTCACTCTAACGGACTCGTCTCAGGTGCTGGCTGACGGTACCCCAGCTGGCCAGCCGTTGGATAATTCCGGTGACGCTCGCAGTGTGGCCTTCCACCAGCAGGTGTACTACGTAGATACTGCCTTGCCCAGCGGTTCTTACTACTATGTAGTAGTGACCTTTACTGCTTCCCAGACAATATAGACCGGTGGTCAAGAATGGGGACGGCTTCTGAGCAAGCCGTCCCCAACCCAATTTCAAGCGTGGGGAAAGTCCAAGATGTCCTAGATACATAGAATAACTGGTATCATGATCGGGAGCGCGTCGAGAGGAGAACGGAACAATGAAGAGCCCATTAGCCAGGTTTTCAATGCCCTATATGATTATCGTTATCGCCTTTGTATTGGTGAGCCTATGCCTGTTTATCAATGTCTCGCCAATTTCGGCATCTCCGGGTCTCAATGTCACCGGATCTCTGGTTGACGTTACGATCTCCCCAGGACAGAGTTATGTTCATACGATGGATATTGCGAGCGGGTCAACTTATTCCATGGATATGCAGGTCGAGATCAGAGGATTCGGGCAGTCTCTTGACGGATCAACTATTGAGCTGACTCCCGAAGATGATAATTCCCTGTATTCTGCTCGGTCCTTCATTACCCGGATTGACAATACCTCCTTTCATCTGGAACCGGGCGGCTCGCAGCAGGTCAAAGCTACCATAAGTGTTCCGGCTGGTACTGCTCCCGGGACAAGGTATGCCGTCATTTACATACACAGTCAGCCTGGTGGCGAGGGCAAAGTTGGTGTAGTGGTGGCCGTTGATGTTCCGGTTATTGTTCATATTCCCGGCACCGATACTGCTGTCAGGAAAGGGGAGATCACTGATCTGGATGTCCCCAAGATAGAAGCCGGTAAGCCAATTCAAATTCTGACCACGTTCAAGAACACCGGCGATATTCATTTTAAGGCCAAGAATCAGGTCAGTATCGCCGATGAATCCGGGCAAGTGATTTTACAGGCTGAAACTCCTCTGAGCTCGTCATCCGTTATACCAGCTTTCTCCCGGTTGTTCACTGCCACGCTGGTGCTCCCCGAATCGATGGAAGGCTTACCGGCAGGGAGGTATTTCGCAGAATCGAAAGTGACACTTGATGACGGGACGTTGCTGGACACCAAGGAGACCAGCTTTGACATAGAAGCAAGCTACCAAGCGCCGCCTACTTCAACGCCTTCGGCGTCAGCTACCACGCCAGCTCTGATATCACAGTCTACTCCGGCTCCATCCACTTCGACCTCGTCTGACCGGGGTATCAGCTGGTCTCTGATGGCGATTATCATTGCATCCATAGTAACAATCGGTGCGATAGTCATAGCTCTGATAGTGACACGAAGGAGGCAGCCGCTGCCCAAATAGGCTCTTGGGGAAATACCCATGGAGGACGCGTTGCAAAGGAAGCGGAGATGCGCATTACCTGAGCGCAGATAGAGTATGCCTTGCTACTGCATTTTTAAATCGGAATAACGGAAGGGCTGAGAGATCGGGTTGTTGAAGATATCTGGAAAACGGCAATTAGTCATAAGCATCCTATTGCTCCTGATCCTGGGCGGTTCATTCGTGATAGCTCACGAGTTGGCTGTAGCGTCTGGTAGTGGCATGAGCATATCCCCAGCAGCGCAGACAGTAAGTCCGGGGGAAAGTTTTGATATCGTTGTAACGTTGAACACGGATACTCCATCCAGGGGAGGGCAGTGCTCCCTGAACTTCAATGCCGCCTTGGTGCAGTGCAATGGTGTAACTGAAGGGAGTTTTTATCATAGTTGGGTTCAATCCCATGGCGGGTCTGCCGTGGTCTTCCCTCAGCCGGTGATCCACAATGATGCCGGCCGGGTTACCGATGTGGGCATTGCCATCATGGGTGGAGGAACTGGCGGGCCTTCCGGCAGTGGTGAGTTTTGCATTTATCATATGACCGCAAAGACGGGAGTTACCGGGACTTCAGTTATCGTCTTGTCTAATGTGGTGCTTACGAACCAGAGTGGAAAGAGCGTATCCAGTCCCACTGTAAATAATGGGCAAGTACTCGTTATTTCACCGTCGACCGTAACTGCACCCCCAATGACATCCCCGGCTGTGCCCAGGCCTTCGTCTACAACGCCTGTACCTCCAACGAAAACCACGGATACAGTCAACCCATCGACTGAGACTGCACTTCCGCCACTCACGCCTACAGTGACACCAACTCAGGAAAGTGATTCCCAGCCCACCGTTATTGACCTGTCTGCTACGGTGAATTCCGAGGGCGTTTTGCAGATGAGCGTTGACCAAGGAGACATCCGGTACGGTGAGAACGGGTGGACGCTCAGGCTGGAGATTGGAACTGGTGCAAGGGCACTGACAAAAGACGGGGAACCGTTACAGGCGATAACCATACAGCCCAATGCAACACCATCCCCACCGCCGTCCGGCAAGCGTCTTGTGGGGTTTGCTATCGATCTTGGCCCACCCGGGGCAATCTTTAGTCCGCCGATGAGCGCTATCTTCAATTACGATCCCAACTTGCTTCCCCGGGGTGTCAAATCAAGCGAATTGATCCTGGCCTATTTTGACGCTCAAAAGGGAGAGTGGATCGAGTGCAACTATGTGGCTGATCCGAAAAGTCATAGCATCACAGGGTACATTGACCACTTCACTACTTTTTCCATACTGGCCAGGGAGAACAAGGGTATAGGTTGGAGTCTCGCTGCTATTATCATACTGTCAGAGTTGGTGGTGGCAGCGATCGTGATATTTTTCATTGTGCGGAGAAGGCGCTCTTCGGTTAGAGCGGCAATCTCACCCCAAACACCGAGTTCAACTGCGCTTAGCTCGGCGGAGAGGAAAGTGATTGCCGGAGATTCGCAGGCAGACTCATTATCAAGCAGGGCGAAGTTCGCAAATGCCGCCATCAAAACCCGAATTGAGACTACAACCGGTAAACTGGTATTTACAAGTCAGGACAAGCTGCCGTCGAACATAGAGATAGTCAACGCGTCGGGCTGCGATCTGGTTGTCTCGGTGGAATATGACCCTGAATTGTATCCGGAAGGCGTCACCAAAATCACTGTGGTTGAAAAGGAATCGCAATGATGTTCCTAACACCAGGAACGCAGTTATTGGGAGGTATTCAGAAGAGACAGATCGTACGCTCCGTGATCAGCCGTTGTGAAGCACTGATTACTTAGGGAGCCTCTGATCAAGTGGTGCAGGATTCTTCCTGCCGGGGGTCTGGGGGTGTCCCCCAGATTTCTCTTCTTCCCCCAAGAGTGGGGGTTAGGGGGTTGATCAGGACTTCATCAGAGCTTTCTTAGCATACAGATGGGCGGAACAACGGACACATGGTAGGGGGATGTGTTTCTGATCGCCTGATTGGAATCGCAGTTCAATATTGTTTGAGGAGAAGTGAATTGAATCTAATAGTTACTAAACGGGAGGCTATCGAAATAAGCCTTCTAAGCGCTATCTTATTAAGCACGTTACTTGTGTTGGCGTCATGTGGCACATCTTCATCTCCGTCCGAGGCGGGTGCTGCCATCAATCCCATCAGCAGAGATGTGCGCATTGGTGATACGTTCACTTTCGATGTGCTGATAGATACTGAAGTCCCCTCGCGCGGGGCTCAGTGCACTCTCACTTTTGATCCGAAGATGACAAGATGCGACGGGGTAACCGAGGGCGATTTCTATAGAGATTGGGCATCTGCCAACGGGTGCACCGCCGTTCTTTTCCCGGGGCCTGTCATTGATAATGAAAACGGGCAAGTCTCAAGCATTGGCATCGCTATCCTGGGCACTCAGGAAGGTGGCGCGAAGGGAAAAGGGGTGTTATTCAGTTATCATTTTACAGCCATTGCCGATGGAGTGGCGGCGCCGACCCTTTCGAACGTAGTCATAACTGACCAATCAGGCAACGCATTAAAAAAACAATGACAATACCTGTCAAGAGGCGGATAGTTGAAAATGCGTATGAATAGATGGATTGGGAACCGTGTCGGCGTCTTCTTGCTGGCGGTGATGGCATCTATCATGCTGGTCTCTTTTGTGTCAACAGCACCGGCCGCAGCCCAGTTAGAACCGCTAGCTTTGATGTGGGGCCCTTACATCACCGGGACTACGGCAACCAGTGTTGTCATCAACGCAAAGACCAGCGAGCCGACAACCATGAACCTGGAATGGGCTACCGATGCCTATTACAATGAGCATCACAGCTATCCTTGGGCAGCGGCACACACTGATCCCGATACGATGCACAACTTCCCGCTCACGGGGCTTGAATCGGACACGGTCTATCACTACCGGCTGAATGATGGCGCCGGTTTTTCTGATGATTATCACTTCCGCACTTTCCCCACTTCAGGTCCATTTACCTTCATAGTCTATGGGGACACTCAGGACCAGTTGCCATCATTCAGCCAGTATGAACGGTATAAGCTGGTTGCCGATGCTGTGGCTGCGGAACAGGATATCGCATTTGTGCTTCATTGCGGAGACCTGGTGAACAATGGCAATGAAATTACTGACTGGGACCGCTACTTCGATGTCAGTCGCCAGCTGATGGCGAACACGACAGTCTACCCGGCACTGGGTAATCATGAAAAGAACAGCGCTCTCTTCTATGGTGCCTTCGGGATTGCGCCATACTACTCTTTTGATTGTGGCGATGCTCACTTTACCGTGCTCGACAGCATCAATACCAGTGATACCGAGGCTGCCTGGCTGGGTAGCGACCTCGATAACAGCAAGCCCTGGAAATTCGTGTCATTCCATTATCCGATGTACACTTCTGACCCCAATCATTTCGGTGGCTGGGCTAATCTTCAGGAAGAATGGGAGGATCTGTTCCAGACGCATGATGTAGCGGCTGTCTGGAATGGGCATATCCATGCCTATGAGCACTATCTGGAAAACGGCATCCACTATGCTGTGATGGGAACAGGGGGCGGTCCGCCGGGCCTGCTCAATCCGACAAAGTACGAAGGCTACCAGAACAGTCTGGAAAACAGCATGGCATACGCGAAGGTTAGAATAAACCCTCCCGGCAACACTGCCACAGTGCAGATTATTCGCGTTGCGGACATTTCTGCCGACGGTACCCAGGTAACGACCACGTACCCACCGGGTACGGTCTATGATACCTTCGTAATGATTTTGCCAGGGACTCAGCCGCAATGGGACCTGAATGGCGACCACATCTGCAATATCGGGGATGTAGTGAAAGTGGGGTTGAAGTGGGGATTGACCGGTAATCCCGGCTGGATTTCAGAAGATGTGAATACAGACGGAGTGATCAATATATCGGATGTGGCAGCAATCGGTTTGCATTGGGGAGATACCTGGCAGTGAACTTGTGAAAAAGGGCGTGGCGAGAGAAATCTGAAAATTGCGAAGGGGGAAATGTGGGGTAAATAGACCGCAAACACTGCACCAACATGGAAGGTTTGTCTGAAGCCATAACAACTACGTTCTTCCAGAGAGAAACGATGAAATGGATATCGAAAGGGGCGAAAAATGCTAAAGAAATTACTGTTACCAGTCTTCTCCATCTTGGTTCTCCTGTCAATTCTCACGGTTCAATTATTCTTGGCATCTCCGGCGCTGGCAGCCGGAGCCACCACCGAGGTGCACATCGTCAAATATGCACATGATGGCGTCACCGTGATCGCCGAAAAGACGGTCACCTACGAATGGATGAAAGCGAACTTGCATGTCTATGGAGACGGCAATATCCACTATTATCATCAAGGCCCTATTTTTGAAGGCGATCTCTGGGATCCGGATGAGATCAACAACCTCAAGGACAAGGGCGCGGTGCAGGGTTCCAGCGTCAAAGACCTGTGCGACACGGTGGGTGGGATGAGCCCCGGCGATGAAGTGATGATGGTGGCGGTTGATGCATGGCATACCGAGTTTGCCTATTCGAACATCTATGAGCCGCTGGATCGGCAAGGGATCATTGCCCTTTGCTGGTTTAATGGGGAAGATGCGCTCATTGGGGAACGCTACGGCGAGGGTTATCCCGCCAAGAATGGCTATAGTACAGCTCTTCAAATCGTGTTCATGGCCGGGACCCCCAATCCGGAAGGCAAATATGTGTTCGGCAATACCGATATGAAAATGGCCTTGCCGGAAGAGAAATACCAGCATTTCTACGAAGGCCTCTATCCCAGCACCAACGGGCTTTCCGGCAAATGGATTAAGGAGATAAGAATCTACAGCGGCGGCATCGATCCGAATCTGAAGATTGAACTCAAGTCGGATAGCGCTTCCGCGGGTGATGATGACGACGATGACTCGACGCCCTGGATTCCCATCGTGCTGGGAGTGGTAGGTCTGACTTTCATCGGCGTGACTGGCTATGTTTGGATAAAGGGGAGAAAAGAGGCATGAAAACCAAGATTATTGCCGCAGTAGGTATATTGCTTATTCTTGCATCGGTGCTGGTTTATCTTGAGCCTTGGGAAGAAGATACGAACGGAGATGACATCGACTGGCAGCTTAACATTACCGGGCCCAACGGTGCCCAGGAAATCCTGAGTTATGATGAAATCAAGCATTTGCCTGCCTATGAGGGATTTGGGGGATATTTCACCACCACCGGCTTGATCTATGGCCCCTACGAAGTGAAGGGTGTCTTATTGACCGATCTCTGTGACCTTGTTGGCGGCGTTACACCGGAGGATGTTGTCTTCGTGTCAGCCATCGATGGATATTCGTCCGTCTACGATTATGACCGGGTGTTGGGGAATTTCGATACCTATGATCCTGATACGATGGAGGTCGTCTCTCACGGAGAATCTAGGCTCGTTCTGATGTACGAACAAAACGGCAAGCCCCTGAGCTATGATGACGGCCAACCGTTGCGAATCGCTCGGATAGGACCTGATGACAAACTCCTCATCGAGGGGCAATACTGGGTCAAGTGGGTGGATGGGATAGAGGTTGAGAAGCTGGAGGAGTGATCTCTACAGCCATCAGCGGTCAGCATTCAGGATTCGGGGGGTGAGGACAAATCTATGAACACAAGAAATCGATGGGTGAGTTTTGTCGCTTTAGCGGCCATTCTGCTTTCGGCCTTTTCCGGGGGCGGATGCGGATCTTCTCACAAAACGACGCTCAAGGTTATCAATGCCGATAGCCTGATGGTTCCTTTCACTGCCATAGAGAAGGCGTTTGAAGAACGGCATCCGGATGTCGATGTGCTTATTGAAGGGCATGGCAGCATTCAGGCCATCCGGCACGTGACCGAGCTGTATCATGAGTTTGATGTGATCGCAGTGGCCGATTGGTCTCTCCTGCCCATGATGATGTATGATAAGCCGATGCCGGATACCAATATTCCCTATGCCGATTGGTATGTGAAATTCGGCACCAACCGGCTGGGTCTGGCATACAAACCCTCCGGCAAATACGCCGACGAAATCAACAGCTCCAACTGGTATGAGGTGATATCGAGATCGAACGTCAAAGTCGGCACTTCCGATCCCCAGTTTGATTCCTGCGGATACCGGGCCCTGATGATGTGCCAGTTGGCGGAACTCTACTACAATGACGACACCATTTTCGAGAAGGTCATGGGTGATTTCTCACCCAAAGTCTCGGTGACCTCAGATAATGGGAAATACACCATTTCTTTACCGGCAACGGCGCGATCCAAGAGGTTGACCGTTCGGGGATCAAGTATAGGGCTTCTGGCTACCATCGATAGCGGCGATATCGACTATGCCTTCATGTATGAGAGCATGGCCCAGCAGCACGGGCTGAAGTTTGTTGAACTGCCGCCGGAGATCGACCTGAGTTCGCCGGATTATGCGGATTCCTACGGGAAAGTCACCTGCAGCCTTTCCTTCCAGCGCTTTGCAACGGTGATCCCCGAATTTCGTGGAGAGCGTATTCTCTATGCTATGACCATTCCCAAGAATGCTCCACACCCTGATGTAGCGGCGGAATTTGTGGCGTTCGTGCTTTCACCGGAGGGGTGCGAGGTGCTTTCTAAGGCATATCAGCCATCCCTGATCCCGCCGATTGTCGACAGACCGGAGAACGCGCCTGCGCTGGTGACGTCGCCTTCGTGAATCCTTGTAGGGGCGGGTTTCAAACCCGCCCCTACTGGAGATCAAAACAATTGACGAGATTCCTTTCAACCCACAAGTTCACAATCGTCTTCGCCGCGCTGGGGCTGGTCATCCTGCTCTTCATTTTGGTCCCTCTGCTGAAAATGGTGTTCGCCTCCAGCCCCGGCGATGTGCTCGATGCCCTGCTTGATGATAAAGAGGTCAGAGATGCCATCTGGCTAACCCTCTACGCGTCGTTTATCTCAGCGGCAGTGGGGATGATCTTCGGAGTGCCGCTGGCCTATCTCCTGGCCCGCCGCGATTTCCCCGGAAAGAAGGTGGTCGAGGCCATTATCGATCTGCCGGTGGTGATCCCTCACACGGCGGCGGGTATTGCCCTCCTGTTCGTATTCGGCTCCAATTTCTTCGGCGGCCAATTCTTTCATGCTTTTGGATTGGACTTTTTCGATGCGGTGCCCGGCATCGTCATTGCCATGATGTTCGTCAGCATCCCGTTTCTGATCAACGCCGCCAAAGAGGGATTCAAGAGCGTCGACCCCAGACTGGAGAAGGTGGCCCGAACGCTGGGCGCCTCTCCCCGGCAAACCTTCTTTCAGGTGTCTTTGCCCCTGGCGGGGAGAAGTATCATGTCGGGTGGGGTGATGATGTGGGCCAGAGGGGTGAGCGAGTTCGGCGCAGTAATTATCATCGCTTACTATCCCATGATCGCCCCGACGCTGGTTTATCAACGTTATGAGACGCAGGGACTGGATGGTGCCAGGAACGTTGCGGTCGTGCTGCTTCTGGTCTGTCTGGCGATCTTCATCGCCTTGAGATACCTCACCCAGAAAGGCGGCCGGCCTTGATTGACATAAAGAACATCAGTGTCCGCCTGGGAGATTTCCGCCTTCAGAATATTACCCTTAACATTCAAAAGGGGGAGTATTTTGTCCTGCTGGGTCCGACGGGAGCGGGCAAAACGGCCCTAATTGAAACCATTGCCGGGCTGAACCCGGTGACGCAAGGACAGATACGGCTCGACGGAGTCGAAGTGACCCATGTAGCGCCGGAGAAGCGAGGCATCAGTATTGCCTATCAGGATCAGGCCCTCTTTCCGCACCTTTCAGTGCTGGGAAATATCGCCTTTGGATTGCGCCAGAGGGGGCTATCGAAGTCCGAAGCGGCAACGCAATCGCAGTGGGTGATTGATCTGCTGGGAGTCTCTCACCTCTTGGAGCGCAAGCCGGATACGTTGAGTGGTGGGGAAAGCCAGAGAGTGGTTCTGGCCCGCGCCCTGGCGGTCCAACCCAAGGTGCTGTTGCTGGATGAGCCGCTCAGCGCGCTGGACCCTGAGACAAGGGAAAAGGTACAGCAAGAGATACTTCTGCTGCATCGAAAGCTGGGATTGACCATCATCCACGTGACCCACGATTTCGAGGAAGCGTTCTCTATGGGAGACCGGATCGCCGTTCTCGACCGGGGAGTTCTGGCCCAGGTGGGAACCGTTGATGAAGTCTTTCGCCAGCCCAACTCCGAGTTCGTGGCCCGCTTTCTGATGGCGCGTAACATCTTCAGCGGCGATATCCGGGATGGCGAGGGAATGCACCCGATGATGCACATCCAGGGCTTGAAAGTGCCCGTGACCACTTCCCTGCGAGGTGAGCGCCATGTCTCCATCCGCCCGGAAGATGTTCTCCTCTCCGCCAAACCGATGGCCGATGATACCCGCGTTTCTTTTCAGGGGCGCGTCACTTCCGTTTCAAACAAGGGATCGGTGGTCTATGTCTCGGTGAATGTGCCCCCGGAGTTTGTCTGCCTGCTCACCCGTCGGGAGTTCGAGATGATGCGCCTGGCGGAGGGGGAAGAGGTGTTCGTGGGATTTGAGATCAAGGCCCTGCACGTCTTCTGATTTTTAGGCAGACGTTAGCGCACTGAAGCAGCTGGCGTGGGATCTGGTTGATATCGTGATCTGCTTGTCGGTCTGGGGTTTTTCCATCGTGTTGTGCTGGCGGTGTAACGAACTCAGTGTGGCTCTCTGTCCAGCGACGACGAGCGCTGAAACTTCTGTAATTCCTTGACAACGCAGTAAGCGCTAAACCCCAAGATGCCAATGATCATTGCTGTTTCCAGCGTCAAGACGAGTACATTGGATTCATAGATGTAGAACTCGCCATAGATCCAAATGCAGATGAAATGGCACAGCAGGAATAATGCCATCCCAATGGCCAGCAGAGCCAGCAGAATAATGTTCAATCGAGAGGTCATCGGATTCCTCGGATATGCAGTCTCATGAACTTGAGATGTTGTGCTACCTTTAATGGTATTGCGCGCTGCTGAAGCACGCAACATTGACATCACCCAAACATATTGAGGGTGACCATCAAATGTTGGCTGGGGATAACCTACAATTGGGGTGTGATGTGCCATGTTAGGCCGCAAAAATCCTCTGTGACAGTTTCAGAGGACCTTGGCTAATCGGCTGGGGCGGTTGCGATCTCAGTTTCTTCCCGGTGTGTTCAATCATCGAAATGGGCCTAGTGGGAGGGGAAGGGATTTATGGGGTTCGATCTCAAGGCCCTGCATGTTTTCTAGCTCGACATAATGTGCAGGGACAGCCCCGAATCCTGTGGTCATTCCCGACCTGATCGGGAATGACCTTTGATTGCATTGGAAAAAACCACTCAAGCTGTTATAATTCCCCAAGAGACCTTTAAGCCAGTTCCGAGAGGCCGGCAAGGGAAAGCAGAATCGAAACATTCTCCATTGGAGTTGCTAGAATTCCTCTTGCCGAATCTCGGCGAGAGGTTTTTTTATGTCTGAAAGCATCATCTTATCGGAGCAGGATATCCAGCGAACGCTGACTCGCCTGGCTCACGAGATCATTGAGAAAGACAAAAATCAGAATGGATTACTCCTCATCGGGCTGCGCACCCGGGGCATTCCCTTGGCCAGGCGCATCTCCTCTGCCATACGCGATATCAACGGCACGGAAGCCCCGGTTGCCGGGCTCGATTTTACTCTCCATCGAGACGACTTGGATCTGCGCAAGGAAGACCTCTCCATCGAACCCAGCGACATGCCTGCCAGTGTTACTGATAAAAGGGTGGTGCTGGTCGATGATGTGCTCTTCACCGGAAGGAGCGCTCGTGCAGCCATCGATGCGCTGATGGAGTGGGGTCGGCCAAGGATCGTCCAACTGGCTGTGCTGATCGACCGCGGGCATCGGGAGATGCCGATCAAAGCGGATTTCGTGGGGAAGAATATCCCTTCCTCTCTGCGGGAACGGGTGCAGGTGAGGGTCAAAGAGATCGATGGCAAGGATGAGGTTGTCCTCTTAAGGGACGAGGCGGCCTTTGCCGCCAAAGGAGATCGCCAATGACGATTGCCGGACGTGATCTGATTTCGATCAATGACTTCTCCAATGAAGAGATACAGGCGGTACTGGACCTGGCCGATGAGATGAACTCTGCACTCAAGGAAAAGAAGCGGCTTGATCTTTGCCAATCCAAGGAACTCTACACCATATTCTATGAACCCAGCACCCGTACCCGAAGCTCTTTTGAGACGGCCATGCATCGGCTGGGAGGCAATGTGGTCAGCCATGCGGAGGCTCAGGTGACTTCCTCGGCGACCAAAGGGGAAACGATCTCTGATACGGTGAGGGTTCTGGATAAATATGCGGACATCATCGTCATGCGTCATCCTCTGGATGGTTCCACGAGGCTGGCCGCAGAGCATTGCAGTGTTCCTATCATAAGCGGCGGTGATGGCGCCCACGAGCACCCAACTCAGACGCTGGTTGATCTCTATACCATCGGCAAGGAGAGGGGAAGTATCAAGGGCAAAAACGTGGCATTGTGTGGGGATTTGCGTCACGGCAGAACGGTGCACTCGTTGGCCATTGCGCTTGCTCGGTTCGGGGCTCATGTCACCTGTATCGCGCCGCCCGGATTCGAGTTGCCGGAGCATATCCATGATGGCATCAAGGCTTATAAGGGAAAGATCACCGAATACCGGACGCTGGCGGAAATCGTTGGGGAAAGTGCGCTGACCGTGAAACACCAGAAAGGATTCTCCAACCTCCTGCTGGAAAGCATCGATGTGTTCTATTTTACCCGGTTGCAGCGGGAACGAATCTCCGGTCAGGATGTCAACACCGCTGCCCAGGAAAGCTATCGAATCAACCAGCATCTGCTGGAGAAGTCCAGGAAGGACGCCATCATCATGCATCCGCTTCCCCGGACCAATGAGCTGGCATACGAGTTTGATCAGGATGAGCGGGCGGCCTATTTCAGGCAGGCAGGCTATGGGGTTCCGGTGAGGATGGCTTTGATTGCATTGCTTCTCGGTGTGGTGGAACCGAAGATCGAACAGAAGCCGAGGAGGGATCTCATCAAACTGGCAAAGGATGTGTCTGATGTGGTGTGTTCCAACCGGCAGTGTGTCACCAATACGGAAAAATACGCACCCAAGAAGTTCTATCGGGTTCCGGGTGCTGGCCCACAGGTTCTGAGGTGCTACTATTGCGATTGGCTGCTGCAGAATGGGTAGGCATGGCCGATGTCGGCCATGCCTATTGCCGATAGGAAAATGAAGGTTCATCAGAATCTGCCGAAGTTTAATGACACTTCCTATGCGCATTTTGTCACCACGAGGACTTATGAAAGCTATCCCTGTTTCAAGAACGAAAAGCTTGCCGGGATTCTGCATGAAGAGTTGGTGTTTTACGCTGAGAGATATGGATTTCACCTGCTGGGTTATGTGATCATGCCGGATCATCTCCACGCGTTGATTTGGTGGGATGCGGAAGCAAAGCCGGAGTTGGCGATATCGAAGATCATGAATAGCATCAAAACGATGACCAGTAAAAGAGTCAAAAGGCAATTGTTTTACGGCGATGGCGCTGAATACAAGGGTAGCTTGGCCGACGTCGGCCAAGCTACCCCAAGGCACTTCCATCTGTGGCAGCCCGGTTTCTATGATTTCAATATCTATACCGAGGGAAAACTCTGGGAGAAACTCGAATACATGCACGGAAATCCGGTGAAGGCTGGTTTAGCTTCCACTCCATCAGATTATTGCTGGTCCAGCTACAAGGACTACGCTGAAGGGAGCGAAGGCCTTTGACTGAAAAACCGGTGATCATGTTCGGTGGGAAAGGTGGGGTTGGCAAAACAACCTGCGCCGGAGCCACTGCACTTCATTACGCCAAGAAGGGGCTGGACACGCTGGTGATCTCCACCGATCCTACGCCTTCCCTTTCGGACATCTTTGAGATCGATGGGAAGCAGAAGAAGCCGGTGCAGGTCCTCCAAAATCTCCATCTGGCGGAGCTGGGCCTCGACGAAGTCAAGGACATGTGGAACAGGAAGTTCGGCCGTGACGTTTACGAGATCTTCTCCGCGCTGGTGGCCATCGAATATGAGGCGTTTGTGGATTTCATCACCTCCATCCTGCCCGGACTGCGGGAAGAGTTCATGGTCGACTATATCAAAGGCCTTACCCGAAGCGGCAGCTACCAGAAAATCGTCTGGGACACGGCTCCCCTGGGGCAGACATTCGATCTCCTGAGGGCTCCATCGATGATCGGCGAACATCTGAAGCCGGCGCCGAAAATTTATTCCAAGCTGTTGCTGGGGAAACGGAGCAAGCGCCCCATTATGGAAATCATCAAGGAGTGGGCCGAGCTCTCCAATGAGGATATCGCCTTTCTCAAGCGGGATGTGGAGTATAACCTGGTTGTGATTCCCGAGGCGCTCTCCGTCCGTCAACTGGAAGGGATATTCGCCGAGTTCTCTCAGAACCGCCTTCCCATCAACCGGTTGATCATCAATAACGTCATCAAGACAGTGGATTCCGGTTTTCTGCGCACCAAACAGGAACAGCAGGAGGGATACATCAAGATTATTCATGACAGGAGCGGCGGCCGGCCGGTGGTTGAGTTGCCGCGCTTTCCGTATGAGATCAAGGGAATCGGGCGGTTGGAAGAGATCATGGAAGCACTGTTCTAGAGGAGGAATGAAATGAAGACTGTAAGAGTGATCCCGTGTCTGGATATGAAACAGGGTCGGGTGGTCAAGGGGGTTCACTTTGTGGAATTGCGCGATGCGGCCGATCCCGTGGAAGCAGCACGCGCCTATTCTGAAGGCGGAGCGGACGAGATCGCTTTTCTGGATATCACCGCCACCATCGAGGGACGCCGGACGATGTTCGATGTCCTCAAAAAAGTGTCCGCAGTGGTTAAGGTGCCGCTGACGGTCGGTGGGGGGATCAAATCGCTGACGGATATCGAGGAAGCACTGAAATCGGGAGCGAGCTGTGTTTCCATTTCCAGCGCTGCCTACCGGGACCCTGAGATGGTGAAGAAGGCGGTCAAAGAGTACGGGGCCAAGAGGATATTGATTGCCATCGATGCCGATGAGAACAGGAAACTGCCATCCAAGCGTGAGGTCTATATTGATGGCGGGCGCACGGCCACCGGCAAAGACGCCGTCGAGTTTGCCAAAGAGATGGCTGCGCTCGGTATAGGGCAGATCCTTCCTACGAGCAAAGCCACTGACGGCACCAAGGCCGGATTCGATCTGCACCTTACGCGTTCGATTGCCGATGCTACCAAATTACCGGTCATCGCCAGCGGAGGCGCAGGCACGCTGGAGCATTTCTATGAAGCGGTCAAGGAAGGACACGCGCAAGCGGTCCTGGGCGCTTCGGTCTTCCATTTTGGAACGTTCACCGTTCGTCAGGTCAAGGAATACCTCAAATCGAAAGGCGTGCCGGTGAATCTGTAGTAGTGCATAAATCTCCCATCAAGGGCGAGGAGTTTCTGCGAGAAGAAATAATTTCAGGAGTTGAATATGCCAAGGCGGGATGACATCAAGAAGGTAATGATTATCGGGTCGGGGCCGATCGTGATCGGGCAGGCTTGCGAGTTCGACTATTCGGGAACCCAGGCTTGCAAAGCCCTCCGAGCACTGGGATACCAGATCGTGCTGGTGAACTCGAACCCGGCCACCATCATGACCGATCCCGGCATGGCAGATGTAACCTATATTGAGCCGCTCAATGTGGCCACGATGGCCCAGATCATCGAGAAGGAACGCCCGGATGCGCTCTTGCCGAACCTGGGCGGCCAAACCGGCCTGAACCTTAGCTCTCAACTGGCTAAATCCGGGGTTCTGGAGAAGTTCGGCGTCAAAGTCATTGGCGTGGATGTGGACGCCATCGAACGCGGAGAGGACCGGATTGCATTCAAGGAAACGATGAATCGACTGGGTATCGAGATGCCGAAAAGCCAGGCGGCTTACAGCGTTGAGGAAGCGGAAAAAGTGGCTGCGGAACTTGGCTATCCGGTGGTGGTGCGGCCGGCCTATACCATGGGGGGAACCGGTGGAGGGCTGGTCTATAATGTGGAGGAGCTGCGTTTGGTTGCCAGCCGTGGCATTGCCGCGAGCTTCGTCGGGCAGATTCTGATTGAAGAATCGGTTCTGGGCTGGGAAGAACTGGAACTGGAAGTAATCCGGGACGCCAAGAACCAGATGATCACCGTTTGTTTTATCGAGAACGTGGATGCGATGGGAGTGCACACCGGAGACTCTTATTGCACAGCTCCGATGCTCACCATCGATCCCGCACTCCAGAAACGCCTGCAGGATTATTCCTACAAGATCGTCGAGGCCATACAGGTCATCGGGGGGACCAATATCCAGTTTGCCCATGATCCCAACACCGGACGGGTAGTGGTGATCGAGATCAATCCGCGAACCTCCCGTTCATCAGCGCTTGCTTCCAAAGCCACCGGATTTCCAATCGCGCTGATCTCCTCGAAGCTTGCTGCCGGACTCACGCTCGATGAGATTCCCTATTGGCGGGATGGGACGCTGGAGAAATACACTCCTTCAGGCGACTATGTGGTGGTCAAATTTGCCAGGTGGGCCTTTGAAAAATTCAAAGATGCTCAGGATAAACTCGGAACCCAGATGCGTGCCGTCGGCGAGGTGATGAGCATCGGCAAGAATTACAAAGAGGCTTTCCAGAAGGCCATTCGTTCACTAGAGAATGGCCGTTATGGGCTGGGCTTTGCCAAGGATTTCAATAAGAAATCGCTCGCTGAGCTGATGGACTTGCTCAAGGAGCCTTCGAGCGAACGGCAGTTCATCATGTACGAGGCTCTGCGTAAGGGCGCCGATGTGCAGGAGCTTTACAAGAAGACTTATATCAAGCCCTGGTTCATCACCCAGATGAAAGAACTGGTGGAGATGGAGGAGAAGATACTCCAACATAAAGGCAAGAAGTTGCCGGATGCGTTGCTGATCCAGGCCAAGAAAGACGGCTTTGCCGATCGATACCTGGCCCAGATTCTGGGTATTCCGGAGAAGGAGATTCGAGACCGACGCACTGACATCGGGATCGTTGAGGGATGGGAGCCGGTGCCGGTGAGCGGTGTAGAGAATGCAGCGTATTACTTTTCGACCTACAATGCGCCGGACAAGACTTCTCGGAGTGATCGGAAGAAGGTGATGGTTCTTGGTGGCGGACCTAACCGGATCGGACAGGGAATCGAGTTTGACTATTGTTGTGTCCATGCCGCTTTTGCCCTTCGCGATATGGGGCTGGAGACGATCATGGTCAACTGCAATCCGGAGACGGTATCAACTGACTATGACACTTCCGATAAACTCTACTTTGAACCTCTGACGGTTGAAGATGTGTTGAGTATCTATGAAAAGGAAAAGCCCGAGGGCGTGATCGTTCAATTCGGGGGACAGACGCCGCTGAACATCGCCGCTGAACTGGCGGCAGCCGGGGTTAATATCCTGGGCACTTCGCCGGATATGATCGACCTGGCGGAGGACCGGGATCGATTCCGCAAGATGATGGAAAAGATGGATATTCCCATGCCTCGTTCCGGCATGGCCAGCAATGTAAGCCAGGCGCTGGAGATAGCAGGGCAGATCGGCTATCCCTTGATGGTGCGCCCATCTTATGTGCTGGGCGGGCGGGGGATGCAGGTGGTCCATGACGATGAGATGATGCGGGAATACATGGGTGCGGCTGTGGGCGTTACACCGGACCGGCCGATCCTGATCGATAAGTTCCTGGAACATGCCATCGAGACTGAAGCCGACGCTGTTGCCGATGGTATCGATATCTTTGTTCCGGCTGTAATGGAGCACATCGAATTCGCCGGGGTCCACTCCGGAGATGCCGCTTGTGTGATTCCGCCCGTCAGCATTCCTCCAAAGCACATCGAAACCATCAACGATTACACCAAAAGGATCGCTAAAGAGCTTCAGGTGGTGGGCCTGATGAATATGCAGTACGCCATTTGCAATGACATCGTGTATGTTCTGGAAGCCAATCCGAGAGCGTCGCGAACCGTGCCGCTGGTTTCCAAAGTCTGCAACGTATCGATGGCGCGCATGGCCACTCAGACGATGCTGGGGAAGAAGCTCGCCGATCTTGATACCCGGCCGAGATCGGTTCCCTATTACGGGGTCAAAGAAGCGGTTTTCCCCTTCAACATGTTCCCGGAAGTCGATCCGGTCATCGGTCCGGAGATGCGCTCTACGGGTGAAGTGCTGGGGATTGCCGATTCGTTCGGACTGGCGTTCTTCAAATCGCAGGAGGCCGCCCAGCAGTTGCTTCCGACCGAGGGGACAGTGCTGATCACAGTCTGGGAGAAAGATGATCCGGCCGTATCCGAGGTGGCCAGGCAATTCTCCCAGCTCGGCTTCAGGATAAAGGCAACGGAGGGCACGCAAGAGTTCCTGGAAGAAAGTGGCATCGCCTCCGAGCGCATTCTTAAATTGCAGGAAGGCCGCCCCAACATTGTGGATGCCATCACTAACAAACAGATTCAACTGGTGATCAATACACCGGCCGGCAAGCGCAGTCAGTATGACGACTCCTATATTCGCAAGACGGCCATCAAATATAAAGTGCCTTATATCACCACATTGGCTGGAGCTTATGCTGCTGCCAAGGGGATCGCCGCGTATCGCACGGGAAGGTCGAAGGTAAAGTCTCTGCAGAGCTATCATGCGGACATTAAGTAGAAGAGGTCAGTAGGGACGATCCGATGTGATCGCCAATTCACATCATGGAGCAGGTATGGAGACTGAATTCAAAGCGGTTGCATCAGCCAGGCTGATCAGTCATCTGGCGGCGGAGCCGCTGAAAAGGAGCATAAGCCGAAGGCTTTTGGGGAAACCTTATATCTTATATTCGGACCTGCTGAACGTCTCGTGGTCGATGTACGAGACCGGTGCCATCATCGGGCGGGCCAGACGTCAAAGGCTGCGCTTACTGATGCAACTGCTGTTCACCAAACCGAATATGAATACATCGGAAAGAGTCATCCAGTGGATGCAAGCCGATGCCCAGTCTCGGTGGGAGCATTTCAACAAGGCATTTGGGAGAGAACCTGAGAACTTCATTGAACTGATCAGCGATGCAGAACTGGCAAAGGCAGGTTTCAATCCCGCAAAACCCAATAGCAAGCTGCAAGCGGAGCTGAAGCGGAAACTACCCATCACGCAAGAGATTCCCGATTCTGTGGTGACAATGGGGGTTAAGGGAATCGGTTTTGGCAGTTGTTTTCCGGAGTTGACGGTGACGCTGTACAGAGATCGTCATTACCGTTTGGGGGAGCGACTGAGTTTTGAAGCGCGAGAGGCGCAGATACTCGAAGAGATGACGCTTTTCATCGCGGAGTATTCTCCCGACCTTTTGAATCCATTGGGGCTCAAAATGGTGAAAGGGAAGGTGACGCATGCCTTTGACTCTTGAAGGGGATATAGCACGGGGGCGAGCCTTGGTGATATAGCTGGGGGCTATCCCTATTGAGTACAATTATTTCTCGGAGTATAATTGTTTCAAATGTGCAAACGAAGTGTGATCATAACGGTGCTGATCGGGCTTGTCATCGCAGGGCTGATGTTTGCCGCATGTGATGGCGATGATTCCGGTACCCCTACGGCCACAGCGGTTTCGCCCACGCCAACTGATACTTCTACACCTACGCCATCGGCATCGCTCACTCCAACCACTACTATCCCTACTCCTACTCCTACCTCGACGCCAACGCCAACTCATGTACCGACAACCTGTGAAGTGCAACGGGATTCCATACAGGTGGCGCTGGATAGCTACCATAGTGCCAATGGAAGATGGCCCACGGCGGATGGCGCTCCGGGCGATATTGATTGGGACAAGCTAGTTCCGGCTTTCTTGGCAGAAATTCCCTCTCTGGATGGCACATGTGAATGGCAGGTCAATAGCCAGCCTGAAGGAAAGGTGTGTCTGCTCAAGCCCTGCTGAACTTGCAAGTGTGGCACGGAGTGCTACAAGCTTCCCCAGTAGTAAGTCCTACTTAGTCTTTGCCAGCTAAGGCATTGAAAGTATTCCTCAGTATCCGATCCACTATGTTCCAGGAGTCATAGGACGCAGTCTCTTTGCCTCGGTCATGCACTTTTCTCGACGGTGAAGTGGGTGTGGAGGAGTTCGGTCTTTCCCGAGAGGGAAACGATGGTTCGGTCGAAGGGAAAAGAACGGTGGTGTTCGTGATTCTCCGGCGGCTTATGCTCGAAGATCATAGCGGCCTCGCATTGGTCGCGATATTTTGCATTGAGCAGGGCGCATGAGAAGTATAACTCGTTGCCGGGGAGAACGTGCTTTTTCCAGAAGGGATACTTCTCGTGGGTGGCGATTCGGCTGTTGACGTCATCAGCCCCGCCTATGTAGATCAGTTCGTTGAGCGATACGAATTTGCTTTGAGGATCGAACGTACACTCATATACACAGTAGATTCCTGATATTGCCGGAATGCTCCACCGATTTTCTTCCGGCCAGTATCCTTTGAACTCCAGATCGTAGGATTGCTCTGTCATGATTGATCTCCTTTAGCGGGCCTCCCCGGCATTCCTCCTGATGCTGGATTACGATGCCATTTTACTACGCCAAGGGTCGGGACGCAAAGTGCGATACCAAATGGCTCCGAAAACGGAATCAGTCTTCAGCAGTCGTTGCCTATTTGTTTTTGACCTGTTTCTTGGCCGCCTTGATGAACTGCCCGAACTTCCGATCCTTCTTGCGTTTTTCAACATAGGACAGTTCATAGTGTTCGGATTCTTTGCGTAATCTCAGGTAGCTCTGGTACCGGGCCTGGTCCAAAATCCCATCCTGGGCGGCCTGCAGAACGGAGCACCCGACTTCACTGGTGTGGGTGCAATCAGTGAATCGGCATCCTTTGGAGAGCTCCAGAATATCAGCGAAGCTCTCGTCAATGCCTGTGGTGACGCCGATATTCCCCAGTTCCCTCATCCCGGGAGTATCGATCAGCATAACTCCCTCGTCAAGGACAATCAGTTGGCGGCGCGCCGTGGTATGTCTTCCCCTGCCGTCTTTCGGGCGGACAAGGTTTGTTTCAAACGCGTTCCGTCCGATGAGGTGGTTCAAAAGAGTGGTTTTGCCAACTCCCGATGAACCGAGTAAACAATAGGTTTTGCCGGGTTCCATCACCTGCCTGATGCTGTCTAACCCTGCCCCGGTTTGGTTGCTGAAAGCGATGATCTCGCAACGGATGTTTGCATCCCTGACCGCTGCAATTCTCTGCTCCAAAGCCTCCTGGCTGATCAGATCGCTTTTGCTCAGAAGAAGCATCGGCTCGATATTGCCGTCGTTGGCCATCACCAGATATCGTTCCAGTCTGCGCAGATTGAAGTTGAAGTCGCATGACTGCATAATGAAGGCCGTATCAATGTTTGAGGCAATGATCTGGTAGTCTACCCTCTTACCGGCGGCTTTGCGCCTTAACACCGATTTCCTTGGGAGCAGATCATCGATAATGGCAAACGTATCGGAGTTGGTGTATTGAACCCATGCCCAATCTCCGACTGCGGGAAGATCAAGGGCAGATTCTGCGGAGAACATTAGCCTTCCGGTGAGTTCGGCTAGAACTTCACCAGCTTCATTTCTTACCAGGTAATTGTCTCTGTTGACGGCAGTAACGCGAGCCATGCGAAAGCCGGGTTTGTTTAACTCAAATCGCTTTCGTTGAAACCAGTCATCCAAGCCGAGAGTCGATAGCTCCATGCCCTATATTCTGATATTTCGCCGGAACAATTGCAAGTCCGCTCGCGTTGAGATTTTGAATGAGCCGCCTTGGATTTTATGGGAGGCCACTCTGGATTCTCCGCGATCAGCCGTCTATTTGGGAGGGGTCGCAAACAGGCCAACCAAAGCGCCTACCGCAGCTGATCCCAGAGCCACAAGAACTTCCGGGGTAGTCTTGTCTTGAAGCACAAGTACAATGGAGCCGATCGCTGCTAATATCGCCAGCGAGCCGAGAACACCGACAGCAATACGGTAGACCAGTTTGTCGCCAAAATAGGCGATTTCTATATCGGCTCTTTCCACCGCCTTGGGTGCTGTTTCTTCAAGTACGCGTACGGTATCTCCTGCTTTCAATCTTTCCAGTAGCCCCGTATCTTCTTTGAACATCTTTACCATTTGTTCTGCCGAGCGGATTTGTTCTTTCATCTTTCACTCCTTGATTTGTTTTTTGATTATAGCTCAGAACTCAGGGGACTGGCTGCCCACCGAACTTCCGGGCTTGTGCTGCCGGGACTGAATCGAAAACCTCAATGGGTCATGTTGAACTCTATGTCTGTCATTCGGCTTGAAACATTCAAAATTGCCGCATGGGGCTCCTGGGTCCGAATGTGGCACAGAAGAGGTATATCACAAATAAAAGGCGGAAGCAATGCGTGTTATTGACAAGATTTCAAGAAAGGCATAAACTCAAATCCTCCACCCGAGAGATTGTTTCCAGGTAAAACAAGTCTTGTTCGGCGTCACCGGTACTCCATCAAATGAGGAGGTGAAGTGTCATGGCAAGAAAAGGATATGTTCTGGTGAAATGCGAGGGAAGCAAGATACGCGAGGCGGTCCAGATGATTCGCCAGAAACCCGGGGTGGTAGCTGCGGATGTGGTCACCGGCGCTCATGATATCATCGTCACCTTGCAGGCTGCCGATGCCGAAGACGTAGCTAAGATCGTTCTTAATGACATCGCTGGCGTCTCTGGTGTGACGGGCACTACCACATATTTGGCTGTGTCGCTTGCTTAGAGAATAGGACTTGCCTCATTTCCTCGCCGAATGAATTGTGCTCCCGAAACCTGGCTGTCAAATGCTGGCACGCTTGACATAAAAGCATACTTGGTTGTGTGAGATGCAGCCTTAGCGGAAGGGAAAATGAACATGGGGTAACAGGATCAAGTCTATAAATCGTTAGTGTTAACTCTACAGCTAGTGTTAACACTAACTGTAGAGTTAACACTAGGAATGAAGGTCATCTGGCGCTGGATAGTGGCAATATTACCGATCATGTTGTGAAAACTGAAACGACGGCCGCAGGTATGGTAGGCCCTTGTGCGAAAAACTATTCCCGGAATCTGGACTGCCCTCAAAACATGAACGCTTTTGCAGGCAGGTGAATTGGCCTATCGAATTACAGACACTATGCTGGGCGTTCATTCTTGACAAAAACCACATTCTCTCTCCGCTCAGTTTTGAAGAGGGCTATCGCGGTTAACAGATCGCTGAGCTTGGTATATCCGTAGTTTCTGGGATCAAAGTCAGGGGCTTGTTTGATGATGTTATATCCTACAGGTCCCAGGTTGGACCATCCGTTTTCGTCAGATGCTGCTTCGATGGCAGATCTGAGTAAGTTGAGGAGTTTCGTGTCTTGTCGCAATTCCTGCCTCGATTTTCTTTTGACCGACTGCTCAGTTGTTGAAGAGGCAGCAAAAACTTCGGTATATATAAATCTATCACAAGCGGTGACAAAAGGTCGTGGTGTTTTTTGTTCACCGAAACCGTAGACAATTTTGCCTGACTCTCTTATTCGTGAGGCCAGGCGGGTGAAATCGCTATCGCTGGATACCAGGCAGAATCCATCAAAATTCCCTGCATACAACAAATCCATGGCGTCGATGATCATAGCACTGTCGGTGGCATTTTTCCCTGTGGTATAAGCAAATTGCTGGATCGGTTGAATGGAGTGCTCCAGCAAGGCTGTTTTCCATTGACTCAGATTGGGAGTTGTCCAGTCTCCATAGATTCGCTTGACACTGGCAAATCCAAGTTTTGCAATTTCCGCCAGTAGCCCTTCGACTATTGCGGGATTTGCATTATCTGCGTCAATCAACACCGCCAGGGCAGACCCGTGTTCTCTTATATCAGCCACTTCGGTCTCCTTTAGCTGCAACATAATTTTTACAATACCTGCCCAGAGTGAGGAACAATCTATCAACAGAATCATATTGGGAGAGCTGATCGCACCACTTTACTCTGCCAGATGAGTTCACGTTATTCTCCGATTGTTGATGGAGCTAGTATATGCGCGATGGCTTCAGATAGTCAACAGAATCACCTGAACAGGCAACCCCACTCCGTAGTGGATTATACTGAACACCTATTATGGTCATCAAGTCGGGCAGGATCGCTCACTTCAAGAGAGGCCGCTGGCTCACTCACATTTGTTAAACTCCTGCTTTGACGGGGTGGCTGTCTAGCACGATCAAACAATTGCGTCAATGGTGCTGCTTGTTATACTCAGCAATGACTTTTCTCTGTCCAGACAGGACTATATTCTATCTGCGAGACAAACCTGCCATGGGAGGGAGGCGCTGGCCGATGATGGCTTCTGCCTGGCTGACAATTCTATCGATCAATTCCTTTACTGTCGGGACATCGCTGACAAGCCCCACAGCCTCGCCAACGCTATTCATTCCAGCATCTAGCTCACCGTCCAGAAAAACTCTCCTGTAAGCTGCACCGCTGATCAAAGGCAACAACTCTTCAAGGCGAGCCCCCCTCGCCTCAAGTTTCTGGATATCTTCAACAGCCTTGCTCCTTAAAACTCTATGGGTATTTTGTAGAGACCGCATTATGACGACGGTGTCTCTTTCAGTAGATTTGAGCATCCATTCTTTGAATTTAGGATGGGCAGGGCATTCCTTCGTGGCAACAAAACGAGTCCCCATGACGATTCCCTCAGCCCCCAAAGCTAAGGCGGCAACAAGTCCCCGTCCATCAGCAAACCCGCCCCCGGCAATAACAGGCACCTTGGCCGCGTCAGCCAGAATCGGAAGAAGCACCAGGGTGGAGACATCTTCCGGGCCGGTCGCCCCGCCATTTTCCGTACCGACGATTGCTATCATATCTGCTCCGGACTCTTGCCCCTTGAGAGCATGTCTTAATGTGGCGGCCTTGTGGATTATGATCACTTTGCCTTCTTTGAGATGAGGCACGTACTCTTCCGGGGAGCGCTGACCGGAGGTCTCCACCGCTTTGACTCCCTCCTCGCAGATAACCTCTATGAACTCTCTGTTAGGAATGGGCCTCACAGAGGGAAACATGTTGATATTGCATCCGAAAGGTTTGTCGGTCAGACTCTTCGTTTTCCTGATCTCTTGCCGGAGTTGCTCTGCTGTTTCGAAGTTGGCTGAGGCCAGGAGTCCAAGTCCGCCGGCATTGGAGACGGCTGCTACCAGTTCAGCTCTGGATAACATGTTCATACCACCGCAGATAATGGGATACTTTATCCCCAACATTTCGGTAACCCTGGTTTTGAACATAAGTCTTCCTTTCAGTAAGTTGTCTTCCGACCATCGGCGCGTGATGCCCTCGGTCAGGTTCATCGTATTCGCGCAATTCCTTGAAGTGGAGTTCCCAGTAGCGCATCTTCGCAAACTGTCCCGTTGGTCAGACTTTTCTCGGCCATTGGGTGAATTATAGCACTGAGCACCAGGCGTGTGTACCGGTATCCGATGCATTTGTTGATCGTGTGCTCTTTGCCTATTTGTATTCCACCTTAGCGGGGACCGACGTTATGGCCTTCAAGTTGGAATCCCCAATAGACCAGGTAGACTGAACGGATGTAGCATGGATGCCAAGCAAACGAAGGAGCGCATGGTGGCTGATTTCAACTCTGAACACAAGGCCGTTCTGGATTCGCTGCTCCTGGGTTATCCTCAGGTGCGGCCGTTTGGCTGTCCTTGCCTACTATGCCGGCAAGAAGTTATGTATCTGTCTGTATGAGCAAGGTGTTGGGGGCAACTTACCCCAAAAGCATATTCCCAGAGGGCAGCGAGGATTCGATGTTGGCACTGAGGCTCAGCAGGTTAATTGAGGGAGTGGATTGTTCTTGTTGGTGAGTTCACTAACACCGGCATCCAGAAGTGGCGGCAGAAAGCAAGTTCACTCGTTTGTCAGAAAAACATGTGTGGGTTTGCCCATCTGATAGGCGATTTTGCCCTTTCAAAAGAAGGGCAGTTTAACTTCTTTTCAAGGGAAAAACTGGTCAGGGATGAAGCTAAACGAGGCGCTACGGGCATCCTGGAGACTCGTTTATTGTCAAGTGGAGAACGTGCCAACGCTCGGCTTCTTAAAGAGAGTGCCTCCTTTTTGTGGGCAACCCTTTATCTAGGAGATGCTAAGTCTTAAGGCCTGTGTGTTAAGCAGCCCAGAGAAACAACTCTCCTCTCAGCGACCAATCCCGGTTTGCGGTGCTAGAACTCGATTTCGTGGGGCGGGACTTCGAGGGCTTTTGCGAGCTTGCGGATGGTCAA
Source organism: Dehalococcoidia bacterium (assembly GCA_028711995.1). Taxonomy (NCBI): domain Bacteria; kingdom Bacillati; phylum Chloroflexota; class Dehalococcoidia; species Dehalococcoidia bacterium. The sequence continues at coordinate 35,983 of JAQTRE010000016.1, forward strand.
CGGTCTCGGCTTGATTGCGCCCAGCTCAATCCGTGAGACAGTGGCCCTGTTAATGCCAGCGAGTTTAGCCAGTTGTTCTTGAGTGAGCAATCTATCCAGTCTTAGTTTTTCCAGTTTAGGCATATGAAACATTATAGCGCTTTGTGGGACTTAATAGTATTTTGTGATGCAATATGATGCATTGTGATACTTTTAGAGAGCAAACAAAGAGGGGGCGATATGGTGGTGAGTCTGATGATCCATTCCTGCGAATGAAACCGTGCAGAGTAAGCGTGATTCACTTTTTACGTAAAAGCACACACAGCGATTGTAGAGGCTTGCCTGTTGTCAGATAAGGGCCAAGCAACGTCACACCCTATGTCGTCTCTGCAGGAAGACTTCTTGACACAGGCAAAAGAGGAAAAGGTCTTCCTAAGCGGGGTGAAGAACCGCAGCCGTTATTGCGGAGGTTTACCATAATCCCCTGTCTTTCTCTTACTGCAGGGCGTCAAATTGACGACAGATTTTGTTTGGTGTAGATTGGTATAAAGTGCTTAGCCCTACATACCTGAAGGATCGATACCACGGGTGGTTTAGGTGTTGTCTTATGCTTCATCTCCTGTCTGCACTCAGCAAAGGAAGAGGAGGGCTTTATGGGATCAGAAAATAAGTCAAAGCCAGTCCGGGTTGACAGCGGCATGGGTGTCATCTGGTTCATCGGTTGGCTATTCACTATTGGATATGTGCAACTCGCCTGGTGGAAGATTATCCTTGGCATTGTGGTGTGGCCATATTTCCTCGGAGTTCACGTCAGGTAGGAGGCGTTTAAGGATTCAAACCGGCAGGTCCAGAAGTGGTAGTGGCGGCGAGACTTTACTGGATGGTCATTCTATCCGTCATTTTAGCGGGATTTCTCAAGCAGCCTTCCCAAGCTGTACCCATGGGCCTCTGGGGTATTATCGGTTGAGTTTCTGGATGTTGCAAAGGGATAACTCACCCAAAAGGTGTTCCCAGAGGGTTGTCTGGACTGACTTGGAGGTGTCAGGTGAGATAGCTCCCCATAGGCTTCGGAATCTGAGAGAGCTCCTTTTCATGTCTCACTTGAAGAAGATCAGATCAAAGGTAGGCGATTGACGAGATATATGCATCTAGTGTAGATTGGTGTCAAACACTTAGAGCTACACTCGATTTCTGAAAGATTCAAGAAAAGGTCATTTAGTCGAAACGGGGAGAATTATTTATGGCCGAAGAAACCACTAATAGGAGAAAAGCCATTCCACAAGCAGTCAAGATGACTGTGTGGAAAAAGTATTTTGGAGCCGATAAGGCGCAGGCACCATGCTGTGTATGTCAAAAAACAATTCGCATCACGGATTTCGATTGCGCCCATGTCATATCTAAAGCTAACGGAGGATCAGACGATACTACCAATCTTCGTCCAACCTGTGGGGGATGCAATGAGGCGATGCGTGCGAGAAACCTGGAAGATTATAAAGCCGAATACTACAGCGTTCATAAGGGGACCAGTAGCAGCCCCAAGTCCTAACCAGTTGGCAAAGATAAGGTCGCAGGTTTAAGTATCCTATTTCGCTCAGCTTCTCTTCTTCCTCTCATTATATCCACGCTCGCCGTAAGGCTGTACCTTCTCCAGCCAAAGTTCCTCTAAGAAGGCTAAATCCGCCTGATAGTCATGACACTCTCCCTTGATTGGCGTGAGTTCATCCAGCAATTCAAAGGCGAAGTTTTCGCTGCCGAATTCATTCCACTCGTCCTGAAGCCTCTTGTTCCGATGGCTACCCAAGTTCAATTGGAATTTGTTGCTATTGAGAATGCCCTTTGGCTCTTGGGGCGGCTCAATTCGGACGTTGGACTGACCTCATCGAAGAAATAAGCACTCTCTAATCCGCATAGTATAAAAGCGAACGATACTCCGTATACGATTTATCATAGAGAATCTCGCCTGAAGACCCGTGTCACTTTTCAAGTAATCGACCCACCTCGTTTTCACCCAAATTGACCACCCCTGGGTACCGGATAACTGCGATTTTACACTTCTTTCACCTCCTTGGGCAATGGAGGCTGTTTAGTTTTGATTTCAGCCTCGACTTTGACTGATTTTGTAATGCCTTCACCCCCACGTATCTGGTAGAATCAACTCAGATTCAGATTGAGGGGGAGAATCCTCCATGAGAACAGCCAA
>JAQTRE010000017.1 GCA_028711995.1 Dehalococcoidia bacterium
ATAGGAGATGCCTTCCTGCTTCAGGCTGATTCCCGGGCTGGAAGAGGATGTCATTGTCCTCACTCCCGCCAAGCTCGCGCCATAAACCATATTGATGGCCGAGAGTTCGCTTTCCGCCTGGATGAAGGTGCACCCTTTCCTCTTGGGCAAGTTGGTAGCCATGTACTCCGTCAGCTCATTTTGAGGGGTGATCGGGTAACCGAAATAGCTGGTGCATCCGGCTCGGATGGCCGCTTCCCCGATGGCGCTGTTCCCATCCATCAAAATCTTAGTCACGGTACACCTCGATGGCGATATCCGGGCACACTGTGGCGCAGATAGCACAGCCCGTGCATTGGTGGCTCTCGTTCAACTGAGCCGGCAGGTAACTATTGGAATTCATCTGATCGGAGAGAGAGATCGAGCTCTGGGGACAGAAGGCAATGCAAATCCGGCATCCCTTGCACATCTCCCGATCGATCTCGATATACCCTTTTGCCATGCCAACCTCTGTCTTTTTGAAGTGATATGCCGGGCTCACTCCACCGGCAAGTGAATCGGTTTAACCGAGCAAACCAACGGTTAGTATATCAATAAACGATGCGTAACGCCAACTCAAAAACAAACATTCCCCAAAATGGTGAAAAGTTCCCTCACCAGCGATCGGGAGTTCCCGATGCGTCAGCCGCGATTATTTTCCGGAGATGAAGAGATTGGTAGTGTCACCTGGAGAGAATCGCGATCCGGTTCATCCGAAACCAATTGTCGGTTGCAGTATCGAATATGTTTCCATTATCGATCACCGCGCCGTGGAAACCTGCCTCGTGCACCAGTTCCTCAAGCGCCTCGTTTGACGATTTGTATGGATAGGCCATGAAATGAACCGGGACATCCAGCCTCGATTCGATTTCCCTTTTGCTCGCAATGATTTCCGAGGCGACCCGCGACGGTTCAGACTTGAGCATTTCAGCAAGATCGGGATGCGTTTGGGTGTGTGCTCCGATCAGTATGCCGCCCCGATGCAGCTCTTCCACTTCAGGCCAGACCATGTGGGGAGTCGGGAAAGCCAGTTCCTCAGGAGAACGGTCCCAGTCGTTCATGCGCCTGACTTCAGTTCCGATATAGTCCGTTGGCAGAAAGACGGTGGCCACAAAGGCGTACTTCTTCAGGATGGGGTAAGCGCTGGTATAGAAATTGCGGTAGCCATCGTCGAAGGTGAGGCATATCGGTTCTTCCGGAAGGCCCTTTTCCCCCCGAACGTGTTGCCGGATATCCTCCAGTGTAACTGCTCTGAAGCCATAGGAATGCAGAGCAGACATCTGGGCATCGAATTCCGATGTGGTCATCCAATGCCTGGTGGGAGCCGCCTCGTCCACTTTATGATATGAGAGTATCGGGATTTTCTTTCCCAAATCCACTGCCTCCGACTTTTTCGATCAGAATACGGAGCTGTTCTCTTTCCAGCGCCGGATCAAACTTGTATGCTTGCTTATTGCATCGGTAGAGCAACTCGGCGTAATACTCTTTGTCGGACTCAGCCTGCAGGAGGAGATTAGCCAGTTTGTGAGTGTCACCGGGAGGAAAAAGGCCCGGATAGTCGTTGCCAAGCAGCCCCTGCACGCACGGGATATCGCTCGCAATGACCGGTACACCTGAAACAACGGCTTCGGAAATCACATTTGCGCCGCCTTCCGAAAGCGAAGTCAGCGCCAGAAGATGGCTATTCAGAAGGATTCGCTCTGTTTCCTCCTTCGACTTTTCCCCGAGCCAATGATAGCGCGGGTTCTGCTCAACTTCAAGCGCAGCAGCGCGCCCGAAATCATCGGATAGCGCTTTGCCGATGTGGAGAACCCTGATCCTGGAGCGAAGTGGTAAGAGTCGGGCTGCCTTTGCCGTTCGAAGCGGATCTTTCACCTCGCGCAAATGGCCGATCACGCATACATCGAAGTGACTGGTCGACTTATCAGGCTCGATGGATGGGCGAACGGCCGATTGATAAATGACCATTGTTTTGCTCCGGACAGGCGATGGCAGTAGATCAATTATTGTTGGTTGCAATACCACCAACTGGTCTGCCAGGTTCAGCACCTCTTTTTTGAGGGGTTCTCTTGGCAGGTCCTGATAGATGTCTGTACCCGTGAGGCAAATGATGACGGGGATATCCCCCCTGCGCCGCCGTATGTCCATGACCTGATGGTAGGTCTTGTAGGCATTGAATGCTACTACGATATCGCAGGGTTCGTCGTAGGTATCCCGTCCGGTGATCACATGGTGCCCCAGTGTGCTCAGAAGGGAACTCCATCTCTGGCTGGTAATGATGTTGCCGTTCGTCATCGTCGATGTCGAGGGCACAAGAAAGCGAATATTCATGGCGTATCCTCTTGGCAGGCACTTCTCCTGGAAAGAACGTCTCTGTTGATCTCTGCATAATTCCCGATTTTGATATCAGGTCACACAGTATCTATTCTATCACTTTGAGAGTCGGGAGGTCTCTGATGACTTGCTTTACCGCCAGGGCGTTGGCAAGGAATGTAAACATTTGGTAGAGTTTCGGTTAATGTTCGATAAACGAGCGCCGTATGCTATAGAAATCTGCTGGGGTATGTATTAGAATCTGAAATGATAATGCAGGATCAACAGATGGGCAGCACGGGGTTTGGTGAGGAAACTCATCAGTTAATCTAAGCTCAGGAGATCGTTATGGAGCTGGGTGTTATACTTGTCCTGGTGTTCGGCGCTGTCGCTGCTGTATGGTTCTATCGGCTTAATACCCGGTCAAACGACACACATCGATATATCGCTCCTCTGATAGTCCTTCGGAAAGAGGAGTTGATGAACAACTATCTTCAGAAGGGTGTCTTGCCCAACTCAGTTGTGTCACATCGAAAGCAGTACCTGATCGATAAACTTGAGGCAGATACCATCGGGTATCTTGAAGCGAGAGAACTGATCAAGGTTCTCAAAATGGAAGAAGCGGAAGCGCGCAGGACGGCAAACGAGGATGCCCTGGTGGCTATCCTTGGCTTGGCGGCCTTACTTGCCATGGTGGCGGGACTTTCAACCAGGTGACCAAAACATCCCCACCCGTTAATAGGGAAGAAAATCCGCCCCGATGATCTCGCGGGCGATGATGATCTTCATGATTTCAGCAGTGCCGTCCCCTGTCTCAAATCCTATGGCATCCCGCAGCCGACCCTCAAGAGGGTATTCCCGCGTATATCCCACATGGCCGTGAATCAGCATGGCATCGTGGATGGCTTCTACCGCAATTTTGGGGCACCACCATTTGCACATGGCCGATTCCTTGATGTGGTCCATTCCCTGGTCTTTGAGGCTGAAGGCGTGATAGCAAAGCAGGCGTGCCGCCTCCAGAATGGTGGCATGCTCGGCGATTTTGAAGGAAATCCCTTCGAACTTAGCCAGGGGTCTCCCAAAGGCCATACGCTGCCGGGCAAAATTAACGGCTTCCTCTATGGAGACCTGAGCCGATGAGATGCATCCCAATGACAGGCCGATGCGCATGAAGTCGAATTGTCCCATGGTGATGTAGAATCCCTGGCCTTCCTTTCCCAGGCGGAATTTTGCCGGAACCTCCACGTCATCGAAAAAGATGGAAGCGCGCCCTGCCCAGTGCCAGCCCAGGTCGTCAAAGGCCGATCTGGATATGCCGGGCAGTTCCAGAGGCACGATGAATGCCGTCACCCCGCGCACGCCGGCTTCGGCATCCGTCTTGGCAAAAACCAGAGCGATGTCCGATTGCATTCCCAGAGTGACCGAGGTTTTTTCGCCATTTAGGACATAAACGTCATCCCGCCTCTCGGCCTTGATTTTGATGGCTGCCGCGTCCGAGCCGCAGCCGGGCTCTGTGAGCGCATGGCAAACCATTATCTTCCCGCTGATCAACCCCCGAAGCCAGGTTTCCTTTATTTCCTCCGATCCGTGCGATAGCAGGAAGAGGCTGGTTCCGATGATATGGGTCAAATGAGGCCCGAGCATGATGTTCAACCGGCTGAATTCCTCTACGGCAATACCCATGCTCACCCAATCAGCGGGCTGACCGCCGTACTTTTCCGGCATGTTGATGCCGTAGAACCCGCCCTCTGCTATCTTCCTGCGGACTTCGATGGGGAGATAGTTCAGCTTTGCCAGTCCTGTGGCTACGGGAGCCATCTCCTTTTCCACGAACCGTCTGACCTCGCGCCTGTATGTATTCTGAACCTCGGTAAAGGTAAATGACACGATCAATAACTCCCCTGCGATTAATTACCCGGAAAGATTATAGCAACGATGGCCTGTCTTGGAAACAGCCGCCTTTCTAAAGGGGAACGCTAAGGGTGATTTTTCACTTCTCGACAAGGGCTTGATACTTTAGGCAGAGCAACCTACAGTTGATATCAAGGTTTTCTTTGGGTGTAGCCACGGGTATATCTGCCGTGAAAGGACGCATCAAAGTTTCGTCTACAATTGTATTTGGAAATTTCGCTTCGATTTTGGTAACGAGATGGTTGAAGTTTATCATAGAGGAGAGGGAAATATCTGGCCCCATGATCGAATAGTCGAAGTCGTACTGCAGAATCTCCACACTGGGCTCATGAGAAGTCGATCCGTAAAACCGGGCAAATCCTTCTGTTCGAACAGACTTGTCCCTGGTTTTCATTTGCACCTTGCGGAAAATCGGAATACCGCCGGTCAGGAGAGTTGCCCGGAGATTGAGCTTCCTATCCTCCGTCGTTGACTCGGTCTCTATCTCGGTTTGTATGTTACCCTTGAGAATGAGGAACAAGTCTTTCGATGCCATTCTCCTGCCTTGGCCGTTTTTACTGCGGAAAACAATGGCCTGATCCTCAAATGACAGAGTAATGGCTCTGCAGCCTTGATAAGGTTTTCGAAGCTCTGAATCATTGCATACAAGTGCTATGAGGTCCAAACTCCTGAGGCGCTGGGCGACTACTTCGGCTGCTTGCATGTTGTCATAATGGGCAATTATCCTCGGAACCTTCCCCGCCAGGAGCAGTCTTGTTCCATAAGGGTCTTTTCCAATGACATCTGCTGCTTGCTGTATTAACGCAGTTTCAAGCTTACCGGGAGGGACGATCACAACATGTGCGACTTCATTCGGATTCATTGGCGCTCTTCCTTCAGCAACTATGAAATGCAGATGATCATTGCACTCTGTCGTTGAAACGTCCGGCGTATGCACAGGGTCAAGATATATCGAATACCTGGTGACTTGTGCGACTGTGGGCAGGCTGTTGTAACGGCAAAACAGAGTTACCGGTATGCTTGGCTTCAGGGCGGTTTTCCTTGCCGTCCCCAATGTGGAGCAACGCCCGCACGTGGGACAGTAATTCCTCTATGGCGAATGGCTTGCAGAGGTAATCATTGGCGACATAAAGCGTTGCCGACACTTGACTGGCAATCTCCGCTCTTGCAGACATTATCATGACCGGTACCCGCGAGTGTTCGCGAATGCGCCGGCACACTTCAATGCCATCAAATCCAGGCATCATGATATCCAGTATTATCAGATCGGGCGGAGCGCTTGCCATCGTTTTGAGGGCCGATTCCCCTTCGGTAGCGGTTACCACATTGAAACCGCGCGCTCTCAGATTTGCGCTGACAAATCTGAGGATGACGGGGTCATCATCCACTACAAGAACACGTCTGTGGTCCATAATTTCCAATCCCTTTCAATATTGCTGGGGATGTCTGATTGAATGACGGTCAACCCCCCGGACAAATCTCCTGGTAGGCGGACAGCACCTCCCGCACCATTCAATCAGAAGTCTCCACATGTATCTACGGTTCGGACATTTTGGAGATGGGCAGGGTGAAAGTAAATTGGGAGCCCTTGCCTTCTTGGCTCTCTGCCCAAATCTTGCCTCCGTGACGCTCGATGATTCCTTTGCAGATCGATAGTCCCAATCCGCTTCCTCCCCTCCGGCGCGTCACCCCGGTCTCCAAACGGTAGAACCGGTCAAATACTCTCTCAAGTTCGTTATTGGAAATGCCGATCCCCTGATCGGTCACGCTGATCTCAATATTTTCGCCGACGTGCCTTGCTTCCAGGGTGATCGTTGTTCCCTCGTCGGAATAGGAGGCGGCGTTGGAAACCAGGTTTGTGATCACCTGCCCGATGCGGACCGTGTCGCAATTGATCATGGGGAGGTCCGATGCTGCTTCGATTTCGAACTTGTGCTTCTGAGATGCCGTGGTCAACTGGCGGTTAATCTGATTCAGAATAGTGGATATCTTGCCGGGCACATTTTCCATTCTCATCGTGCCTGCTTCCAGTTGAGACATATCAATCAGATCACTCACGATGTAGGTCAGCCGGTTGGCAGCCTGGTCGATCTCATAGAGGAATTCATGCTGTGTCTGAAGGTCCCAGGTTACATCGGGTTGAACGAGGGTGCTGGCCAGGCCTTTTATGGAAGTGAGGGGTGTTCTGAGTTCATGGGAAACACTGGCCAGAAGAGCCGTCTTCATCCGGTCGAGTTCTTCCAGTGCCTTGGCCCGGGCCTCTTCCAGTTCCGCCCGTTTTCGGTCGGTGATGTCCTTGGTGAAGCCAATAATGCGGGTCGGCGTGCCGGAGGCATCTCTGATCACGGCCGCGCTAATTGAAGCGGCAAATCGAGTGCCGTCTTTCTTCGCGAGAGTAAACGCTACGTCCTTTGAAATGCCTTCTGCTAAGGTTTTTTGAAAACGGAGAGCCATCTCTTCCTGGCTTTCAGTTGTGGCCACAAAATCTGCGAAGCTTCTCCCCATCATTTCCTCAGCATTCTGATAACCGAACATACTGATTGCTTGCTGGGATACGTAAGTGAGAGTTCCCTGCAGATCCATTATGCCTATGGCATCCGGGAATGCTTCCGCTGCAACCCGATATGTTTCCCTCGATTGCCTCAGTTCATTCTCAATCTGCTTTTGTGCGCTGATATCCCGTGAGGAACAAATGATCGCTTTCACGTTGCCTTCGGTATCCAATTCCGGCCTCAGAATCGAATCGAAACATCGGCCATCGGGAAAGCTGAATTCCAGACGTTTGGCTTTTCCAGTCAGAAACACTTCATCGATTGCGTTTTCACCTAGCTGGCACATTTCCTCCGACAAGCCTAATTCACGGCTGGTTTTACCGATCCATTCATCTTGAGGAATGCCTGTCCAATTTGCCTGGGCCGCATTCGTGTACAAAAGCCTGTAGTTCCGGTCAACGCGCACGATTGTATCAGGCGAATATTCAGCGAGCGCACGGAACTTCTCCTCGCTCTCGCGCAGTGCTATCTCCGCACGCTTCTGTTTATCGATGTCTTCGACTATCTCGATGAATCCAGACACCGTGCCATCCGGCCCGAAGACCGGAACGGCACGGTTCCTGGCGTAGAAACAGCTGCCGTCGTCTCGTATCCCCTGGGTTTCGACCTCCGCTGTTCTCCCTGAAGCCATAGCCCGTGCTCCGGGACAATGCGAACAGATGGCTGAGCGCTTCTCGAACTCGTTGAAACAGTACTTGCCCGTAAAATCGTCGGCCGGTTTCTGGAACAGGCTGGCAAACGTAGCATTCACGGTGATAATCTTGTATTCCGCGTCCATTACGGCAATACCGAGTAGACTGTTGTCTGCCAGTGCGCGATAGAGCTCATCGCTTTGACGTAGCGCATTCTCAAGCCGTTTGCGTTCGGTTATGTCACGTGTTACTCCGATGATCCCTGCAGGCTTGCCGTCGGAACCTCGCAGGAATCTGGCATGAGAATGGGTCCAGATGGTCGAACCGTCCTTGCGGTATTGTTCAGCTTCGAATTGTATAGAGCGTAGCACCTCTTCAGGTTCGTTCAGCTCAAGTTGCAGCTCGCTCTGGAAAAGGTTTGTCACCATTCCCCGCGATTCAGGTGTAAAGATGTCTTTCAGTGAATGGGCCATTGATTCTTCGACAGAATATCCGTAGATTCGGGTAACCGAAGGACTGTTGTAGGTAAATCGGAGATTCATGTCCATCGTCCAGATCACATCGGTGGCGTTTTCGGCCAAGCGACGGTATCGCTCCTCGCTCTCATACAGCGCATCTTGTGCCTTCAATCGGGAAATGCTTTCTCCTATCTGGCTGGCGATCTGCTCCAGCGCGTTGCGCACAAGGGCGGGGACTTCATTCTTTGAGTGGGAGGCCACGTTGATACAGGCTATTACCCGGTGATTGTGGACAACCGGAAGAATCGCACTGGCCTGCAGGCCCTCACGTTTTCTGACATCATCCAGAGGAATGCCCAGATTCATGTAGTTGGTATACAGGGGCATGGCGTCCATCACGAGTAGAGTACTCGGAGAGTTGGGCTCATGGTAGGAGACGCTGGAGATGAAATCGGCTGACAATCCGCAGTGGCATTCCAGCCTCAGTCCTCCAGAACTCTCATCAACCAGGTATATCCCTCCTGAATCCATTTCAGAGACTTTGAGAACTGTGTCAAGGCTGAGTCTAAGACCTTCATCAAGCTTGTTGGTAGCAGACAAGGCCTGGGAAAGGCGGAGTTGCATATCAGCCAGCATCTCCACTCGTTTTTTTTCGGTGATGTCTCTCATCACGCCAAATATCAACCTTGGCGCGCCTGTGGCATCTCTGACTACATTGCTTGAATTGGACGTTACCACGGGGTCGCTGCCCATGGGCGTGAAGGCCATCTCGTGATAACTCATCTGTAGGCCCGCAAAGCATTTCTGCAAACTGGCAGAAGCCTTCTCCACCTCAGCCGGATCGGCCACCACACTCAGCACTTGTAGTGCCTGAAGTCCCACAACATCTTCTCTTTTAGAGAAACCCAACAGTTTCAAGTAGGCGTCATTGACATCAATCAGCGTTCCTTTAAGATCAACCACGCAGAGGCCGTCGGTCATGCTCCCGAGCAATCCCTCGCTGTAGGATTTGGCTTCTGCTATTTCATCGATCCTTGATTTGAGGTCCTCTTCGATGGCGCGAAGTTGCTCATTCTGGGCATGGAGAAGATGGTTCTTCTCACGTATCGCCTGTTCTATCTCTTCATGCTTGGTGATATCTCTAGTGATAACGAGAATGCCTCGTTTGCCGTTTTCAAGCGTGATAGGATCGTGGTCCGCCTCGACGAGAATGCGGTGGCCATCTTTGTGGATAGCTTCCGAGTAGACCGGCTGATTGAGTTCGCTGGAAAGAATTTTGCCGTAGAGGCCAATCAGCTGTTCTCTCATTTCGGGGACAATCGATTGCGTGTCGGCGAAATGCTTTCCCAGCACCTCCGCTTTTCTGTAACCCAAGGTGTTCTCTATCGCATTGCTGACATCAACGATTATGCCCTGTTCATCGAGACAGTAGATGACATCCCGGGCGTTCTCAAAAATGGCCTTGTATTTTTCCGCATTTGCTTCTAATAGGGTCCCGATTCGATGTCGGTGGAGAGCCATTCCAATGTTGGTCTGCAGTTCACGGTCTTTGAGGGGTTTGGTGAGGTATGCCAGTGGACTGGTGGCTTTGGCTCCTTCCAGATTGGTCGCGTCCGAATAGTCCGTCAGGTAGATCAGAGGAATATTCCATCGATTGCTGATGTACGCGGCAGTATCTACTGCATCGATGTTGCCTTGCAGATCGATATCCACGAGCAGCAGGTCCGGGGTGATTTCTCCGGCATACCGGACGGCATCCTCGCCGGTATGGGCCACCAGGGTGTCATGACCCATGCGTTTGAGCCGATCCTGGAGGTCTTCCGCGATGGCAGAATCGTCTTCAACCACAAGAATCAGAGCTGACTTCATTTATTCCTCGCGCGCTTTTGAGTCGGACTCCTGAAAGGTGATCCTGAGTGCTATGCGCCTCTCCACTTCGCCCGGATGTTAGCCTCCGGTTGCCTCATCTGAGAATCCGGATTATCGGAGACTAACTGAGTTTAGTTGACTTACATGTGGACTGTACAGTTGAAATGCCCGCATCTTTCATGCATGAAATCCAGCAATTTTTCTGGGTGCATACTCATGAATCAGCGGATTACCTCGTTTAGGCTTTGGTCTGTCAATCCCAAGTCTCGGCAACTCCAACCCCTGAAGTGGTACAATAACCTGGGGAAATCGTCGCCGCGAGGGAGGGAAAGATGCCGTCAGTAGATGTAGTCAGTATGGTAGACATGCAGGCAATGGACAATGCGGTCAATAATTTAAAGCGGGAGATATCCACGCGGTTTGATTTCAGAAGCATCAAAACTGAGATCACTCTCGACCGAAAAGAGAAGACCATTCATGTTCTTACCGGAGATGAAGGGAAAGTCCAGTCGGTCACCGACATGCTGCTGGATCAATGCATCCGGTTCAAAGTGGACCTCAAGTGCCTGGACATCAAAGAGATCGAGCCCAGCTCACAGGGGGCAGCCAAAAGGAATATCCAGATCAAGGAGGGCATTCCCAAATTGACCTGCCAGAAGATTGTCAAACTCATCAAGGGGACGAAGATCAAGGTCCAGCCGGCTATTCAAGACGACCGTGTCAGGTTCACCGGCAAGAAAATTGACGATCTCCAGGAGATCATGCAGCTTCTCCGGGAGCAGGATTACGATATTCCTCTGCAGTTCATCAATATGAAGAGCTGACACGCGAACATGCTGTAGATTGACCGTTGCGCCTGAAAATGGTATAATGCGGGCAAGAAAAGTGGGGTTGGCGCCGACAACGAGGAGGTGTGAGATGAAGCTTTTCAAGTGGTATGGCGGGTGGAAGTATCCGGAAGTGGCCCTGTCTGACAGGCAGGGGGTGGAAGTTGGGTCGGCCTGAGAGTTTCATCTAACGGCCGAGCCCGTCCCTCGGAAGGCCAGCCGAATCCGGAAGCAAATCCCGGAGGCAGGCCCCCCAGCAAGGCTTATTAGAGGGTTCCTGAAAAGGAACCCTCTTTTCATATCCCACACAAGGTCAATGTCCTCCTCATTAGTTGGTCTATCTGCCACAGACTGCAAGCGATTGTTTGGCTCATCTCCGGGCTGGAGTCAGTTGCCCAACAAGTCCTTCTGCCATCGCTTGATGTGATCCATGGCGGGAGCATAACCGATGATCTTATGTGGATCAACCTTGAAAGGCTTTACATTGGTGACCTGCCAGCGTCGGCGGCCGAGCCACGTCCGCGCCCAGAAAAACCAAAGGGCCACCATCCCGGCCAACCCCATAAATCCAATGACGGCAAAATAGGCCCAATCTACACCTAATTCCGGCATATGCTCAAAGTTCATCCCATATATTCCGGCCAGAAGTGTGAGAGGCATGAAAATAGTGGCCACAATAGAGAGTACCCTCATCGTTTCATTCTGCCGATTTGCCACCGAAGATAAGTAGGTTGAGAGAGCATTATCAGCCCTGTCTCTTAGGATCTGGTTCCACTCTTCGATGCGCACCATGTGGTCGTATATATCCCGATAGAATATCTGGGCTTCCGGTGCGATAATGCGGAATTCGCCCCTGCTCAGTCGGCCAATGGTCTCTCGCTGGAGAGCCATAACCCGATGCAAGCGCTGTGTTGACCGCTTGAGTTGCATGATGGCCTCCAGAATCGAGGGCTGAGGGTTTTGAATCACAGATTCCTCGATCTCCTCTGCCCTGTCACTCATGCGGTCGATGGTGGGCAAGACATTATCCACCAGTGTATCAATGAGCGCATGAACGAGAAAATCCGCCCCTTTTCTCATGGGACGATCATCAGCTTCTTCCACCAAATGCTTGATGGATTCCACGCTGTAGAGAGGGGCGCTGTGATTGCTCACCACAAAGTGACGGCCGAGGAAAATTTCCAGTTCCGCTGTCTCCACAATGTCTGATTCGGCTGCATGATTTATGCCATGGACGATGACAAAGAGGTAATCCCCAAAGTCGTCGACCTTGGGAGGGAATATCCGAGGGTCAACACAATTTTCGATCGCCAGATGGTGGAAATCGAATGTGCGTTTCAGGAATTCCCCGTCCTCAGGTGTGGTGGCGCTGATATCCACCCAGAGCAGGCCCTGTTTGGACTCAAAAATAGACTTGACATCCGTCTCACTCAGATGATACTTCAAATCATTTTCAGGGCTCAGATAATATGCTTCAAACGGCATGTTTCACCTCCATGATTTGAAAGGTCAGCCGGTCACTCCCCGATTTAGGCTCACTGATCAGCTGGTTGGTGTGGGCATGTCTGAGACGTAACGCCTCATGAGATATTCTACTTCCTTCACCATCCAAATGCCACGATTCTGTTGATTATTTCAGGCCTATTTTTGGATTAGGGAAGAATGGGAGACTGGAATCTTTGAGCGGAGACAGGAATGTTGACTCGGCGCACTGGATGTTTTCTTGACACGTTGGCCAGGTTTCTTTACAATCCTGTACATCAACAACCGGACTTGTGATCTCAGAGTGTGAGAGGGGAAAGACATGAGAGTTATTCTAGCCATCGATGGGTCTTCTTATTCCGAAATGGGCATCAAGATGCTAAAGGCATTACAGCTTCCCTCTCATACAGAAGTCACGGCAATGACCGTCGTGCCTGAGCAGACCTTTCTGGGGGGGATAAAACTCGATATGTTGAAAGGCGGGCCTAAGGCCGGAAAGCTTGCTCGCAAGGCGCAGGAGCAGAAGGCGGCCGAATTGATGTGGGAGACAGTGGAAAAACTGCAACCGGCCAGTCTCAAGATCGATACCCAGGTTAGATGGGGAAAACCTGCCGAGCAGATACTGGAGGCTGCTCACGATTTGAGAGCCGGCCTGATCTTGATCGGCGCTAAAGGTTTTGCTGCATCTCCGCTCTCTCCCCTGGGAGACATCGCCCAGAGGATAATGAGATACGCAGAATGCAGCGTACTGATGGTCAAAGAGGAGCCCTCTGATTTCAGGCGAGTCCTGTTGGCCACAGACGGCTCCACGTACTCCAATGAAGCAACACGTTTTCTCATTGATCTTCCATTGCCCCGAAGCAGAAGCCAGATTATATTCGTTGTGACGGCTCTCCAGTCTCATGTTGCCGCCTATCTGAAGATGCAGAGTTTAGATATTGAAGCCAATCAGGAGATACTGGCGGAGCTCCAAGCAGCCGAGGAGAGAGAAGCCCAGAATCTATTGGAAAGGACCAAAAAGGAGCTCCAGCAGAAGAATTATGAAGCTCTCCCCATGGTGTTGAGGGGCGATCCTGCTCAGGAGATACTGGCGGCAGCGGAGAGGTTTAATCCCGATTTGACCGTGATCGGGGCGAAGGGTCTGAGTGGAATCGAGTCGTTTCTGCTGGGGGGTGTGGCTCAGAGGGTGGCCAAGTACACCAGAAGCTCAGTGCTCATGGTGAGGCCATCAGAGAAATAGCGGCTGCATTTTTCAGCCGGTACGGTAGGATGGGAATCAACTATCACCGGAATTGATCAGGCGGGAAGCCTGGAATTCAGAAGTCTCTGCATGTAGCTATGTTTTGGTCATTTTGGATACGGGCAGGGTAAAGTTGAATCGGGAGCCTTTTCCTTCCTGGCTCTGAACCCAAATGTTACCGCCGTGACTCTCGATGATTCCTTTGCTGATCGATAGTCCCAATCCGCTTCCTCCCCTCCGGCGCGTCACCCCGGTCTCCAAACGGTAGAATCGGTCAAACACCCTTCCCAGTTCGTTTTCGGCAATGCCGATCCCCTGATCGGTCACGCTGACCTCAATATTTTCGCCGATGTGCTTTGCTTCCAGGGTGATCGTTGTTCCCTCCTCGGAATAGGAGGCGGCATTGGAAATCAGGTTTGTGATCACCTGCCCGATGCGGATCTCGTCGCAATTGATGAGGGGAAGGTCCGATGCTGCTTTGATTTCAAGGGTGTGTTTTCGGGCTGCCGTGATCAACTGGTGGTGAATCTGATTCAGAATAGTGGGTATCTTGCTGGGCACGTTTTCCATTCTCATCGTGCCTGCTTCCAGTTGAGACATATCGATCAGATCACCCACGATGTAAGTCAGCCCATTGGCAGCCTGCTCGATGTCGTGGAGGAATTCCTGCTGTGTCTGAAGGTCCCAGGTTACATCGGGTTGAAGGAGGGTGCTGGCCAATCCTTTGATGGAAGTAAGGGGTGTTCTGAGTTCATGGGAAACACTGGCCAGGAGAGCTGTCTTCATCAAGTCGAGTCCTTCAAGCGCCCTGGCCCGGGCCGTTTCCTGTTCCGCCCGTTTTCGGTCGGTGATGTCCCTGGTGCACCCAATAATGCTGGTCGGCATGCCGGAATCGTCTCTGATCACGGAGGCGCTGATTGAAGCGGCGAATGGAGTCCCGTCTTTTCTCCAGAGAGTGTATTCTACATCCCTTGATATGCCTTCTCTCAGAGTTTTCTGGAAATCGAGGGCTATCTTTTCATGACCTTCGGCTGAAGCAAATAAGTCTAAGAAATTCTTTCCCAGCATTTCCTCAGCATCCTCATAACCGAATTCCTTGGCCGCCTGCTGGGATAGGTAAGTGATAATTCCCTGTAGATTTATTATCCCAATGGCATCCGGGAACGCTTCCGTTGCCGCCCGATACATTTCTCTCGATTGCCTCAGTTCATTCTCAACCTGTTTTTGTGCGGAGATATCTCGCGTGGAACAAATGACCGCTTTCACTTTGCCTTCGGCATCCAATTCCGGGCTCAGAATCGAATCAAAGTATCGACCATTGGGAAGGCATATTTCCAGTCGTTTAACTTTTCCGGTCCGGAATACTTCATCGATCGCGTTTTCTGATAGTGTGCACATATCTTTCGCAATGCCCAATTCACGGCTGGTTTTTCCGATCCACGCATCTTGCGAAATACCTGTTATTTTTGCCTGGGCAGTATTGACGTACAGGTGCCTGCAACCCCGGTCAACGCGCACGATTGAGCCAGGCGAATATTCAGTGAGGGCGCGGAACTTCTCCTCGCTCTCCTTCAGCGTCTTCTCAGCCTGCTTGCGCCTAGTGATATCTGTGAAGGTAGTAAATACCTGATAGGGCTTGTCTTCGCCCGGTTTGAACTGCGGAACGGCGCTGATGGATATCCAGTGGTATTGCGCATCAGACGGATTGAAAACACCCATGACGATGTCATTGACTGGTTTACCGGTTTCCAGTGAAGCGCTTGCCGGGTGAGCCTCTCTGGGGAAATCGGTGCCATCTTCTTTGAGGGTTTTCGCACCGGGATCAATCGAAGTGAGACCGTTCATTTGGGCCAGGGTCAATCCAAGGATTCTTTCCGCGGCTGGATTGGCGGATGTGATCTCTCTGGCGGCATTTTGATAGACAACTCCCTGAGCCATGGTATCGAACAGAGTGCGATGCTTTTCTTCACTCTGCCGGAGCGCTTGTTCCGTCAGCTTGCGCTCGGTGATATCCATGACGATGAACGTTAATCCCAGCGATGGATCGCCCGGATCGAGAGGCGCACAATTCAGAGCCACGTCGATCTGTTCACCCGATTTGAGTTGCCAACCCGTCTCGATAGCGCTTAACCCTTTTGCTGTAATTTGGCGGAGAATTTCGTGTTTTGTAGATTCATAAGCCGTTTGCGTGGGGAAAAAGAATCCGCAACTCTTCCCGATCAATTCCCTCCTTGAATAGCCAGTAATCTCACATAAAAGGGGGTTCAATTCTGTGATGGTATCGTTCATCATCACCCCGATCCCGGCAGGCGCAGTATTGATGATGCTTTCGATTCTGCTCTCGCTCAGCCGTAGCTCCTCCATCGCCTGCTTGATTTCGGTAATATCCTCACCGGAACTGAGGGTGCCAACAATATTGTCTGCTTCATCCCGGAGAATGGTATTGTCCCAGGCAATCATTCTCTCCTGGCCGGTTTTGGTCAGGACAGGATTTTCCACATACTTGCCTGATACCATATCCCCAGATAGCATCTTTTGGAAGTAGTTTCGTTTGATTGCGTTTTTCATCCGTTCAGGCAGGAAATGATCGAACCAGTCCCTGCCTGTGACTTCAGCTTCTTCGTACCCCAGTATTTCGCATCCCTTTTTGTTGATGAGGGTGACTTTACCATCAGCGTTGATGGCTACGATGATTACTCCCGCAATATTCAGATATTGTTGTGCTGTGTCGCGCTCCTTCTTGAACATCTCCTCGGCCCGCTTGCGTTCGGTGATGTCTGCTATCGTTCCTGCAAAACGAACAGGTTTACCGAAATCATCACTAATAATCTTCCCTTTGGCATTGCAGTGTTTCAGCAGTCCATCGCCCGAAACCAGCCGGGTATCGAGATCTAATGGTTCACCCGTTTCAAAAGAATGCTGGAATGATTGGCCGTATCTGGCGAAATCATCGGGATGAATGAACTTGCCGTTGGCTTCGAAGCTCGGAACGTAATCCTGCTGGCTTACGCCAAAAATCTGATAGGTCTCATCGGACCACCAGACGCGATTGGTCTCTAAATCCCACTCCCAGCTTCCAACAGCGGCAACTTGTTGGGCTTCATTCAACCTTTCCAGTAGTGCCGATTTCTGGCGCGCTGTTTCTTTCAGAGCCTCCTCTGCTTTCTTGCGCTCGGTGATATCTCTTTGAATAGCGATCGCATGGATGGTTTCTCCCTGATCGTCAAGAACGGGGGCAATGGTGATGTCAATGATTCTGTGTGCAGTTTTTTCCAGTTTGACCTGTTCTTCTTTTCCTGTGTCATAGTTGATCTCAAACCGAGCGATTTTTCCGCTGCGAAAAACGTCCTCAACCAGCGGCAAAAAGCCTTGTTCTTTCACCTGTATGTCTTGCAGGACATTATATTTACCAACGATCTCCTCATCCGTGATCTTCAGGAAATCGCGCAGTGCTTGATTTAATCTGATGACCGTTCCCTTTTCGTCAGAGACCCACATCGGATCAGGGGTATTGTCGATGACGCTTTCCAAAAAACTGTGGGAATCTCTGAGGTCTGCACTCAACCTCTCGCGTTCGGTTATATCCCGCACAAACTCCAGATAGACGGGCTTGTGGCTAAAGGAGATAGTTTCGGCGTTGATCTCCACGGGCACCTTTCGGCCATCTTTGTGCAGAAAAATGGTCTCATACCGGGAAGGGACGTCCTCGCCAGACATTCTTCTTTGGTAGCGGTCCATCACTGTGCCGAGAGCATCCGGGTGGATATACCGGGTTATGAGGGTACCTTGGATCTCTTGGGCGGTATACCCGAGGATCTTGAGCGAAGCAGGATTGGCATATTGGATGATTTCATCCTGAACGATGCAGATGCCGTCATCAGCCAGTTCCACCAGGTTGCGGTAGAGGGAATCGTTCTCTTGGGGCGCTTGCACCTTTGCTTGCTTGTGTTCAACTCCTGCAGAGAGGCGTTGCTCCGGACGTTTGTTGGTGCGGGTAAAGGGCGGTTTCATTCTTTCCCACCTCCTCTGGCTCAGCCCATGGGCCGAGTGCTTCATCAAACCTCTTCCCCACGATTTCTGCTCTTTCCGGACGTGTCCTTCCCCAAAAGGGCCTTATTGACGTCAATGATCTTTCTTTCCGGATCAAGCACGCAGAGGTGATCGATCTTGCTCTTGATCAATTCCTCCCGGTGGGATTCGGCTTCCGCTATCGATTCGGTCTTTGAGTGGTTTGGTGGGGTATGTTATTAGACAGGTGACCTTTGACGTTGTGCGTCTCTTCACCCTGCTTTAATGGCAGCCTCCCGGTTGTCTCATTTGAAAATCTGGGATAATCAGGCCGGCTGGGGAACCTCTGGTTTGAGTAATAAAGGAGACTCCCTGCCGGGAGATATCCTCAAGCGAGAACGGAGAAAGAAACCTCAGTATATCACATTTGCTTGGGCCTGTCCACTCGAACTCTCTTCCAATACAAGATGAACCAAAGAGCGTATGTTCCCTTCATGTTTTCTAAATTTTCAGGACAGCTCTTCCTTCAGCGATGATCCTTTCGGCCTGACCCAGGCTGGGAGCCTCAGCATATATTCTAAGGAGAGGCTCGGTGCCGGAGAAGCGGATCAGCAGCCATGAGCCATCGGCCAGGCAGAAATGAAAACCATCATCGGCATTTACCTTCTTCACCTCGACTCCGCCCAAACGTGCCGGTAGATTAGATTTGAGACGACGGATGATCGCTTCCCGGTCCCCGGCGGGAAATTCCACATCCACCCGGTCATAGTGATGAGGTCCCACCTTGCTGTAAAGATAATCGATGAGTTCAGAAGGTTTCTTGCCCGTCCTGGCCACGAGGTCGAGCAGGTAGAGCCCGGCGAGGATGCCATCCCGTTCCGGGATATGATTGCGAAAACCGAATCCGCTGCTCTCTTCCCCTCCGATCATGGCATCATGCTGGAGCATGAGCGGGGCAACGTACTTGAATCCTACCTTTGTCTCATAGAGTGGAACGTCATACATGGCGGCGAGTTTGTTGAGCATACTGGTGGTGGTCAGTGTTTTGACGATGGCCCCGCGTTCGCCGCGCACCTCCAGAAGATACAAGGCGAGGAGGGCGAATATCTGCAGAGGGGTCAGCGGGTTGCCCTTTTCGTCCACCACACCGATGCGATCTGCATCTCCATCAGTGGCCAGGCCGATGTCCGCGCCGGTTTTGGGGACGAAGGCGCAAAGCTCGGCCAGATTGCGGCCAATAGGTTCGGGCTGCTTCAAGCCGGGGAAGGAAGGATTACGTTCCCCGTGAATCTCAACCACCTCAGTTTTGCCCCCGGCAAGGATATTTTTGAAATAGCCCATCCCGGCGCCGAACATGGAATCCACCGCAATCTTTATGCCGGCCTGGCGAATCCTCTCAATATCGATCAACTCGCCCATCTGCTGAACATAAGGGGCGTCTATTTCGAGATAACTGACCAGCCCATTACTCACGGCTTCTTTTAATTCGATTCGCTTCACCCTGTCTTTGCGGATGATCTCAGGCAGGCGTTTCTCAACATCCTGTTCCATTTCGGTTGGCGCGCTGGCTCCGTCGGAAGACTTGAGCTTGAATCCGTTCCATTCCCCCGGATTATGGCTGGCCGTGATGACGATGCCTCCGGCAGCTTTCTGACGAACGATGCCAAAGCTCACCAGAGGGGTGGGAACTGCTTTTGCACAGAGACTGACTTTGATCCCGTTGGCGGCGATAACTTCGGCGGCTGCATCGGCAAACCGTTCGGAAGCAAAGCGCGTGTCGTATCCGATTACCAGCCCCTGAGATGCGGTGCCTTTGGCGTGAAGGTAGTCTGCCAGGCTTTGAGCGCAATACCGCACATTGGCCACCGTAAAATCATCGGCGATGATTCCTCTCCATCCGTCTGTGCCAAATTTGATTTGCATCTTCGTCTCCTCGGCGCGTCATCTGAACTAAGGAGCCTCTGGTCGAGTCCTTATCAACCCAGGGCCCCCGGCAGGAGGTATCCTGCACCTCTTAATCAGAGCTTCCCTAACTAATGCTTATAATTGCCTTCGGCTTCATCTCTAGCGTTTGATCACCGTCAGCACGATGTGCTCACCGGTCGTCTCAGCACCAATCAGGTCCGCATTCAGATCCCAGGTGATCTTTTTGGCTTCTTCATTAATCCTGCCCTTGAAAGGACCAATCGGCAAAGGAAGCTTGCCCAGATCAAAATCGATGCCGATGATATCTATTCTGGGTTTGGCAGCCTCGATGATCACTCTCGCCTTGACGTTCAGCTTCCCGCGGAAAATGGCGTATTTGAATCGAGCCGATGCCTCCACAGTGCCGTCACTGTTCAGCCCGGCTTCCATATTGTACATCTCGGCCGGATTATCGGGCCCGGTAACCCATTTCATCAGCTTTCCGGCGATCTCTTCCTCGCTGAAAGTCAGGGTTACTTTCTCCCCTGACACTGCTCTGTATACGTCGTATTTGAAGGCGGCATATTTTTGGTCGAATCGACTGGCCAGTTCGGCGATGCGTCCGTCAACTGCGCCTTGCGTCACACTGGTCCTGCCCGGCTCATCTCCCTTCAGGCGTTCGATCTTGGCCGGCAGGGTAATCTGGTCCAGAATGCCGTCTTGTGTGGCGGTCTGCAGATCAATGCGCCATCGGTCGTTCTTGCCGGTCTGGCATTGTCTCTCCTGGCGGAAAATCCGGGTGAGGGCGGTTCCATTTCTCACAAAACCTTCTACCACCAGGTTGATCTGCGCGTCGTCCTGGCCGACCAGCACAAGGCTGAAAGTGCCTTCTGACGGGTTGGGTATCTCGATGAAGCGAGTTTCATCCCCGTAGCTGCTGGTGATGGCTCCCGGTATCTGGTTGACGGTGATTCCCGGCCGTACCGTTCCGGCACTTCGCGCTGCAGGGTCAACCGCCTTCATCCATGCCGACTCTGAATTGACGGAGAGCCTCAGCATGCTCTCCGATATTGGAATAGGACTCACGGCAGAGGGCTGTCCTCCCGGCCGGGCCGTGCTTTGTGTGCCCGCCGTCACCGTTACGCTTACCCCTTGAGCAAGGAGGCTTCCTTCTCCCTGAAAGACGCTCATCGTCGTTTGGCCATCGGTTCCCACTGCCAGTCGGATGGTGGTTCCCCTGACCGCGGCAACTGCAGCTGTGGTTTCGACTTCATACTTGGAGGCGGTGTCAGTCAGCTTTTGCACGCGATTCCATGTTTGGCCCGCCTTCTGCTTCAGCCGAACCACGGTTGAACCTGTCTGGGGAAGTCTCTCGATCTGCCCGATGGAGACCTCCGTATCCGGGTCAAGCGTTATGGTGCTGCCTTCAAAGAAGGTGATTGCCGCATAGGAATCGACACTGGTCTTGACGCTGTCTGCGGCGGAGAGCTTCATACCGTTATGGGCTTCCTTCCACTGCCCCGTGCTTCCTTTCATAACGAACACATCGCCGGAGAGGATCGAGAGGGTAGTAGAGTCCGAATAAGATGTTTGCGATGAGAAGACCGAAGGGACCAGAATGAGTCCCCCCAATAACAGAATCACCGCCAGAGAAACAGCCAGCACGCTCAGTATGATCTGCTTTCTTGTCATGATTCTCCTTTTGAACCTTATGGGGAATACTGCAGCCATTCTAGCATATTCGCGAGGGGTAAAATAGCCGAACCTCTCAGAATGACGGCGAATTATTCAGTTTTTTCGCACAGCGTTAGGGTTGGAGTGAAAATTGACTAAATTGCCTCAGGAGGGCGGTATTTCATGGAGATGTCCCCGAGATCGGAGCCACCTGTAACGCCTGGGCAGGAAGCGGTCTTCTGATTTCGCTGCGGTTCGGTGAAGTAACAACCTGGATTCAGAAAAGTAGCTGTATTTACGTGGAGGGGAGGCAACTCGAATGCTTGTTTCGCAGGAGTGATCGATAAAATGCGCAAAATGGAGAGAGGAGAAGGCAATCAGCCCAAGGGAATATGGCCTGCAGTCCTGATTCCGTCGAACAAGCACGGTCAAAGAGCAGCAGTGTACAGTTAAATAAGAGGGAGGGGTGCCTTCTCAGAAGGCACCCCTCCCTTCATTGCGTCGGGCAGATTTCCTTGCCCCTATTCGGATGATCCTTACTTACATGGGAGGAGGAGGCACGAGACAGTCAGAGCACTGCGTAACATTTCCAGCGTTGTCAACCGCTGTGACCACAGGCTCGCTCGGCAAAGTAATATGCCAAGTGACTGCATCTGCCTGCTCGTTGGTACTGCCTATCTTCTTGATCGAAGGTTCTGCCCCCGGAGCCTCAGTGAATTTTATCACTATGCCGCTCTCGAACGGCCCGAACATATGAGTATCTTCGGCCGTGCCGACATATATCTCAGGCGAGGCATCACAGATGTCCTCGGAGATCAGTTGGTAGAATCCATCAGGATTCTGGTTTGGTTTGTCATTGCCCCGATTCTTTCCGGGAATAATGTTCCCGTGCGGATTCACACTTTCCACACATCTCATCTCAGGAGGTGTAGTATCTTCCACCGTTATGGTGACCATATCGGTATCGGTGAACTGACCGTCATATACCTCAAGCGTTATTTCTGTGATGCCCAGATCAAATAATACGGTTGGGTTCACCCCTGTGGCGATAACAGCCTCGCCTACTTTCCATGTGTAAGCCAGTGGATCGAGGAATCCATCATCCGTGGAACCTGAGCCATCAAGCGTCACCTCAGTTCCTTCATGCGATTCTTGTTCCACAGTCTGGTCATCGCCAGCATCCGCCACGGGCGGCTGGTTGTGAGCGACACTGAGGTCGAAGAGCTTCGGACTGTCTTTGATTCCATCGCTATCTTCGTCCATGCTGCTGCGAGTGAAATCGACCACAATCTTCAGGTATTGCCCATCAGGTACAGTGATATCCTGCATGTTCTGGCCATTTGAAACCTGCTGTGGCGTACCAAAGGTTATTCCGTCATTGCTGCTGGCCACAAACACTTCAATCGATCCATCACCTGGCTCAGCAGCTGTCCAGCTTATGGTGGTCCACTTGGCACCAGAGATGCCGCTGTCATTGACCACAGTCCATGACCCATTGTTCGGCGGGGCGATCAAGGTGCTTCCAGTCATATCACTGTAGTTGTAAAGATTGCCGTCAACAGTTACAACAAGGTCCACTGCACCAATTAGCGTTAAGCCGTCAGCACCAGCAGGTCCAGCAGTTGGATCGATCCGATAAACCTTACCGTTGAGATACCCAGTGACCCATATTTTGCCGTTGGCGTCCACAGCCACGCCTGTCGGTCCAACATTTGCGTTAGAAACAGTCGGCTCAAGGTCTACGTTGCCGATAAACGTTCCATCATTGAGGATATGTCCAACTGTGTCATTGCCAGCGTTCAGGCTATGCGCTACCCAGATGTGATCATCAAGGCCTCAATTCCTCGTCTGATAAGCGTTCTGCCGACTTAAGGCCCATATACACGGGTTTACCCTAATGTACAAACTCAGGTTTACCCCATTTCTCACAGACGCCAGCCCTAGTACAATGAGAGGTGATAGACTCGTTGCTGAGAACTAATTGCCTTCGGAAAACGCTTTGGTGCTGGTTGGACCGAACCCCGCACTCCCAATGTGGTCTCCGGCAGTGCCCATGACAGGCATCAGATGTTCGAGATATCCAACAGGAGTTGGAAGACCGATGAAAGTTCTGATCATTGAAGATGACGCGGAGATCACCGAGGCCATTTCCTTGTGTTTTCATCTCCGGTGGCCTGATGCGAAGGTTGTTGCTGCCAGCCAGGGGCTGGTTGGAGTCGACCTCGTAGAGACGGAGACCCCCGATATCGTCATTCTGGATATCGGACTGCCCGACATGGACGGCTTTGAGGTCTGCCGCCGGATCCGCCTTTTCTCCAATGCGCCTATTGTCATGCTGACCGCAAGGGATCAGGAGTTTGATAAGGTTAAAGGGCTTGAACTGGGCGCTGATGACTACATCACCAAACCATTCAGTCATGTCGAGCTCCTGGCCCGGGTGAAAACAGTGCTGCGCCGTTCAACGATGCCAGACATTGGAAAAGGGCCGGAACCTCTTAGCATCGGCAAGGTCTCCATTGACTTCAGCACTCACCAAGTATTATCAGATGGGGTAGAGGTTAGACTGACTCCCCTCGAATACAGTCTGCTCTGCGTACTGGCGAGAAACGCGGGCAGAGTAATGCCGCATCGGGTCCTCCTACAAAAGGTGTGGGGTTCAGACCACAGCGATGCGGACGATTACCTCAAGGTATATGTTCAACGCCTTCGGGCAAAACTGGGAGACGAGCCTGCAGCGCCTAAGCTGATCGTCTCTGAGAGGGGAGTTGGATACAAGATCGAGAAGCCGGGCAGGCCTGATCCAGCGAAAATTACCCGTTGACTTGGCCAAGCTTGTTGTGCCAGTGAAAATAGCAGTTGGCAACCTGGGCGCACCTCCATGTCCGAACCGTTTCCCCTGTAAGTCTGGCCTTGTTGCAAGCTATTTTTTCAGCCTCAAGAATCGCTATCGACCCAGTTCTGATAGATATATCTCACCGAGTATTTGTTGCCCAAAGTATTAGGTGGATCGCCTGGTTGTGCGACTTCTTCCATCTGCCAAGCTTAAATCCGTGTTTGATCCATCTTCGAGGCGTCGATTATCGGGGAACATAAGCGTTATGTCAACAGCGTAACATCGAGATGGCAGGCTACTTCAGGTTGATGTTCATCGCTTGATGCTGGTGATAGCGGAGGAATTTGGCGATAGCCTTTGCGGCGCGAGGCACCGAAGGGTAAACCGGCAAGCCTGCCTCAATACACGTCTGTTGCAGTTTCCGCCTGAAGTCGGCCCATTGAGGACGAGGATCGTCATTGATGACTACCGCCATCGGCTTGGCGGAGTTTTTTGACGCCTGGATCAAGAAGTCTATCTGGGTCTCAAAAAACGGAAACTCCCGGAGGGGAGACATCACCCGGGGATCGAGATTGACCAACAGAAAATCGATCTCCGAAGTCCCGGAAAGGAGCTGTATGGCACGTGTTGTTGCGTGCCTGGTAAGCGCGGCATCAATGGGATTGTTCACACTGACACCGGCGGCGGTGAATATCTCTCTGAGCTGATTCACCACTGGGTTGGGGAAGCGCGGAACCTTTATGCCGGCACTCTCACAGGTATCGGTTGCCAGTACATTGACCCCTCCACCCAGCGCAAATATGGCCGCATTCGGTCCGACAGGCGCTCTGAAGAATTCGAACGTCACCAGCAAGTCGATCATCTCGTCGAGGTCGGCAGCGGTGATCATGCCTGTTTGTCTGGACAGGGTTTCCCAGATGACATCCGAACCGGCAAGCGAACCGGTGTGAGAGGAAACTGCCCTGGCGCCTCCCGCTGTTCTGCCGCCTTTCACGGCGATAACGGGTTTGTTGAGCGCCACTTGCTGCAGCAGCTCGAAAAACCGGCGTCCGTCTCTGAACCCCTCGATGTACGCGGCGATGGTTCGGGTTTGCGGATCTTCGGCCAGACACTCCAGTAAATCGGCTTCGTTCAGGTCGAGGGCATTTCCATAACTGATGACTTTGCTGAAATGAATCCCCCGGGCAAGACCGGACTCGATCACATAATTGGCATTACCGCCACTCTGGCAAAGGTATCCCACCGACCCGCTGACCTTGGAGAACTCACGGCTGAAACTCAGCCCCGATTCCGGGCAGTAAACGCCCATGCAGTTCGGCCCAAGAAGGCGAACGTTCCCCTCGGAGGCGATCTTCAAAGCGGTCTTCTCCAGTTCTCTCCCGGCTTCACTTTCCGTCTCACTGAACCCGGCAGTAAAGAGGTTCACCACCTTGACGTTCTTATCCACACACTCCCGCATCAACTCAGGAATGGCCGTCGCAGGGATCGCTGCGATAACGTAATCGACCGGACCGGGGACATCCATGATGCTGCGATACGCTTTGAGGTTCAGTATCTCATCCTCACTGCGGGAGATGGGATATATCTTCCCGGAATATCCCGAGTTCATCAGCGCTTGCTGGAATACGGAGTTAGACTGGCGCTTTGGGTCGGATGAAGCCCCTACGATTGCCACTGAACGGGGATGGAAGAGATACTCAATATATTCCGAAGAAGTTGATGTCTTATGCTTGCTCAAATTGTTCATCTCCCTAACCTTTCCAGCCAACTCCCCAAGACTGATTGTCTCAGCCCAGGTTGGTCTAAATTTCCTCAACTGTTCTTGTCTGTAACATATTCACACAGCACAGATTATGTGCCTTTCCGGATGGTCTCAGTATCGATTTCACCTAGACAGGGTCTCTCCAGACGGATTGATTGGGCCGATGTGTAGCCCCTTCTGAATTGCCGGCAAGAATGGGTTCTCCCCAGACGGGATGCCTCTTGGCCGCAAGCTCAACGAAGCGTTGCCCCAAGTCCCCATAGGAATAACCTGCGATTTCAGCTGCAGCTACTGTACTGGTATCCGGGCTGATATCGGGGTTGGGGTTTACGTCCAAGATGTAAAAGGCACCGTCTCTGATTCGCAGGTCGACACGGGCATAGTCTCGACACCCTGTCACCATATAGGTGGCCTTGCAAATCTCTTCTACTCTGCGGAGTTCGTCTTCGGTGAGTGGCGCCGGCAGCAGCGTTTTTATATTTTGATATGGCTCCGACTCCGGAACGAACTTGGATTCATAACTGCAGATCCGGTCATGCTGATCCGTGAACAACGAAAATTCCATCTCGGCCGGTGGCAGCATTTCAATAGTGCCGTCGCCCCAAAGCGATACATGTAATTCGCGTCCGTCAATGAAGTCCTCCACCAGTGCCGGTTGTTTGTACTTTTCAAGCACGTAGCAAATTCTGTCTTTGAGTTCCCCTTCCGTCATGACAACCGCATTACGGTCAATCCCTTCACTGCAATGCTCTCTGGAAGGTTTGACGATGGCCGGGAAACGACGCCACCTGACGGGTGACGGATGATCGTAAATTTGCCATCTGGGGGTTGGTATTCCGGACTCATCTAGAAGTTGTTTCATGCGATATTTGTCCTGGGCCAGCGCAATGGTCTCCGAACTTGCACCTGTGAACGCGAAACCCCTTACTTCCAAATACTCCGGAACGATCCACTCGCTGTGCGCTACCCCGGGAAGACTTTCACACCAATTGAAGACTACGTATTCAAGAGGGTTGTAGCGAGCCATGATAGTGTTAAGACCGCTATTGCTCACCGGAGCCAGAATGGTTTGATAAACCGAACTGATTGCCTTTTCGAGTTGCGCTGTTATCTCGAGAACCTCTTCTCGTTCATGTGCCGACCAGTCCGGGTCCAGATTGAATAGCAACAACACGGATATTTCCGGGGAATCAATGTTCATCGCCACTGGAGGTTTCCCAATCCCATTGTTCTCCTTCGCAAGGTCAACTGGAGCGCCAGAGGGACGCTCTTGTCAGATGCCTTGCCTTTCGATAGTAGTCATGCCGTGAACCAGTACTAGTGGCCTTGCTTTTGGAGCCGGTGGCCAGTCACCCGATTTACAGCAACCTTACGTATTCTACTGCATTTTTTACCCCTCAATCAAACCTTATTTCCTTCCAACACAAAATGAGCTTCAAAGATGTCGGGAAACTCGTTGTACTCCAATGCTGGAACGGGCTACCGAAGGCTCAAAACAAAGCCTGTGAAAAGGACTTTTTTCTGGTTACGTCATGCACCCACATCAGTCCAGGTCCAGAAAGGGGTGTTTCCGGATAGAATTACGTTGGATTTTCCGTAGAAATAAGTAGGTGTACGGATGGCGCTGCGAGGCTTTCTTGCTTAAACTACAAGCCGTGACCAGAAGAAATTGAACTGACCGGAGATTGAGGGGGGAATGATGTTCAAAACAATGCTGGTCCCGTTGGATGGATCCGAGACTGCGGAAATGGCCCTGCCTTTCGTGGAGGAGATCGCCACAAGCCTTAGTGCCGAGGTTGTTTTGGTCAGCGTCTTCGAGCCAGCCGACCCCCATATGGAACGTCTCCACCAAAGCTATCTGGATCGCGTCACCGCAAAGGTGCAAAAGGAACTCGAACACTGGGAGGCCCCAAAAAGCGTCTGGGTGAGCAACAAGGCTCTTTCAGGCAACCCTGTCGAGAAGATATTGCAGTATGCGGATGAGGGGGATGTGAGTTGCATCGCCATGGCCAGCCATGGTTCGTCAAGTCATGGCCTCTGGGGAACATAGCTGCCAAAATCCTTCGAGCGGCGGACAGACCAGTATTACTGATCAGGTCTCAGGCCAGAGCGGAGGCTCTGCAACAAAAGAAGCTGATGAAAAGGATTCTCCTGCCATTGGATGGCTCCCGAGTGGGAGAGGCCGCCGTTCCATATGCAGAGTACCTGGCGCTTAAGTCAGGCGCGGAGCTTGTTCTATTCCAGGTCATTGAGACGGTGGCAACCGGGGCGGATGCGGCTTATGCACCGCCTTATCGGTCGGTCGTTGATGGGAAGCTGGATTCGAATATCCATGAACAGGCCTTTTATCCTTCCCAAGTGATGGAGAACAGGAGGGCGTTGGCTAAGGCATACCTGGATGACATGGAGAAGCAGCTTCGAGAGAAAGGGGTAAACGCCTCGACGGCCATAGACTTTGGAATCCCGGCAGATCGGATTGTCGACTATGCAGGGACGAAAGATATCGATCTTATCGCCATGTCCACTCACGGACGCTCGGGATTGGCCCGGTGGTTTGCCGGCAGCGTCACCGACAAGGTGTTACATGCAGGAGACACCCCGGTTCTGGTCGTCCGGCCACCAAAGGAAAAAGAACAAGGCAGTTGAGCCGCAACTGACCGGGTCTAAACCATGCTCACAACCTATTTTTTGAAGCTGTTGGCGATAAAGGTCAATTATTAGAAGTCCGGCGCATTGACGTTCATCAAGCGCCAATCATATTTTTGAGCAGACGATTTTCGGAAAAAACCTCAGGCGAACCGCTCCACTTGAACCAGGCAGGTGTTCCCCGGAAATGCCCCTCCCGGTGAATACTGATCTCGAATCAGAACGTTAGGATTCCCGCCACGGTCGACGCCACTGCTGCCAGGTTGATACCAGGCACCTTCTCCCATGGCGACCACGCCGGGCATGATCCGTTCGGTCACCCGGGCCCGGATAACCACTACTCCCCTGTCATTGAAGACTTTCACTTCGTCTTCATCGCCGATCCCTCGGGATTGAGCGTCCGCAGCATTGATCCACACCCGTTGAGGCTCGATCTCCCGCAGCCATGGATTGGTGTGAAAGATGGAGTGCGCCCGGCCTTTATGATGATAGGTAACCATTTGCAGCGGATACTTCTGGATGAGAGGATCGCCAGGCCCTTCCCAGGATTCGATGTACCGGGGAATGGGAGAGACTTCGGGGTTATCCACGTCGGCCAGCCGCCGGCAGTAGATCTCGATCTTGCCGGAAGGCGTGGGAAAGGGATGCTTCAGGGGGTCTTCGATCTGCTCCTTGAAGGCGATCTGCGGCCCGTCAAAATTCATTTTATGGACCCCCGCGCGTTTGAATGCCTCAAAGTCGGGAATCTCGCCGATCACGTCGCCCATGGTTGCCACCAGCTGACGGATGCCCTCCTCCTCCGGGATATCGAGGGACGGATCGGAGACGCCTATTTTTGGCAACAGTGCCCGGAAGATATCGATATCGGACCTGACATCGGGCAGCGGATCGATCACCTTGTTCTGAGAGATGAAATACGGGCCGGATACCCAGGGCCGGGCGAAATCGTTGCGTTCCCAGAGCGTGGTCACCGGCAACAGTATATCAGCATAGCGGGCGGTGGCGGTCATGAATTGCTCGTGTACTACGATAAATTCAAGCTTGTTGAGCGCCTCCACTCCCTTGTTGATGTTGGGGAACTGGTTGAGGGGATTTCCCCCGACAATGTAGGCCATCTTGATATCGCCGGGATAACCTCCTGCCTTGCCCTTCAGAATGGCGTCCCACAGCTTGACGATATGAGGCCGCGAGCGAAGACGATGGCGCACATCGAGCGCCTTGACCTGCTTCTCGTAGGATGCGTCCGGGTTTTCAATGTTCCATCCGGGAGGGATCATTGAGCCGGCCTGCGCCCGCTCGAATCCCGCGGCGTTGCCGCCGGAGATACCGACGTTGCCCGTCATTGCCGCCAGAGTGGAGGCAGTGCGATGGTACTGTTCGCCGCGGGCGCTGCGACCCGGAGCCCATCCGGGGATAAGGGCTGCCGGATATGTGGTCGCATACTCACGGGCCAAAGCCGTGATGTCAGCAGCCGGGACGCCAGTCTTCGATTCGGCCCACTGCGGTGTTTTGGAAATGCCATCATCAGCACCCATCACGTAGTCTTTGAACTGATCAAAACCGATGGTGTAGCGATCCAGAAACTGCTGGTTGTGAAGGTTCTCCGAGATCATCACATATGCCATGGCGATCATCATGGCGGCGTCGGTCCCCGGCCTGATGGGTATCCAGCGGTCGGCAAGGATGGCCACGGTGTTGGAGTACCTGGGATCAATCACCACGATCCTGGCTCCGGCCTCCCTGGCCTGTATCAGGTGGAAGCAGGTATTGGTGCCGAACACCGATTCCGCCGGATTGGCTCCCCAGAGAATAATCAATCGGGAATTGACCAAATCGTCTCGGCTGTTGCCTGTGGTGAGGGTGCCAAAAGTGGCCCGGTTGGCAAAAACCCCGCCTTCCGCCGAGGCGCCACCCCATCCCGAGATGTTCCGTCCGCCGAACATTCGATTGAAACGGGCGATTATCTGGAAGCCGCTGTGAAAGGTGCTGGCATGTGGGCCCGAATAGACATGCGTCAGAATAGCCTCCGGTCCATAGGTATTCCGAATCCGCAGGATGTTTTCGGCCACCGTGTTCAGGGCTTCATCCCAGGTGACCGGCTCGAATTGACCCTCACCTCGCGGCCCTATCCGTCTTAGCGGAACTCGGAGTCGATCCGGGGAATATACCTGCTGCCGATAGGCCCGCCCTCTAGCACAGGCACGCAACTGCGGTTCTTCACCGTCATCGGTCTCGACCCGCACCGCCACGCCATCTTTAACGTGAACTTTGAGCACGCATCTTCCACCGCAATCATGGCATCCACCGGTGGGGACTATTCGGGTCTCATTCATGGCAGGCACCGCCTTTTGCGTCCATCTGCGTTTCCCACTGACTCAGTTTTATTTATTGTACCACTTCCGATGTTCCCAAAAAATCTTTAGCGTGATCAGTTTTCTACGCTAGTGAGCAAAATATATCATAATCACATGGTGGCCCCCGATAGCAATTGCTTTAAGAGCGTGAGGCCTCTGTAGTACAATGATTGATATCCGGTACCTGGAGATACGTATGCTTGAAACTTATGGCGCGGTCATTGTCAACCAGTCTGGAGTCACTCCCCAGCAGATAGAAGCTGTCAAAGCCCTCCTTGATGAGGGAGCGACTATCCCATTCATTGCACGTTATCGCAAGGAGAAAACCGGGTCACTGGACGAGGTTGTACTTGCCGAAATACGGGACGGGCTGGCACGGCTGGCGGCGCTAGACAATAGACGCCAGGTGATTCTGAAATCCCTTGAAGAACAGAATGTGCTTACGGCCGAGTTACGCAGTTCAGTCGAATCGGCGGAAACGCTGGCCGCTTTGGAGGATATTTACCTTCCCTACCGTCCCAAAAGGCGTACCCGGGCTACCATCGCCAAAGAAAAAGGTCTTGAGTCTCTGGCCGGGCTGATATTGGCTCAGGAGATTGCTGATCCTTCTCATGAAGCTCTCGCATTCGTGAATATGGAAAAAGGCGTTGATTCGATTGAGGATGCGCTGGCCGGAGCGCGTGATATCGTTGCCGAGTGGGTCAATGAAGATGCCCAGGCAAGGCAGACCATACGCAGGCTCTTTTACCGGGAAGGCATTATTCAATCCAGCGTGGCTAAAGGTAAGGAAAGCGAGGGCATCAAATACAGCAACTACTTTGACTGGCAGGAGCCGGTTGCCCGGGTACCCAGTCACCGTATGCTGGCGATGTTGCGGGGTGAGAACGAAGGATTCCTCAAACTGAAGATAAGACCGCCTCAAGAAAAAGCCCTGTTATTCCTGCACCGGCGCTTCGTTAAGGGTGCCGGTGCAACCTCGGCGCAGGTGGTTCTGGCCATAGAAGATAGCTATCCCAGATTGATGGCACCCTCTATGGAAACGGAGATCCGTCAGCAGGCAAAAGAACACGCCGATGACGAGGCGCTTCGCGTATTTGCGCGCAATCTTCGTGAAACGCTAATGGCCCCGCCCATGGGACCTCGATCTGTCCTGGCGATTGACCCGGGTTTTCGGACCGGCTGCAAGGTGGTCTGCCTGGACCCTCAGGGCAAACTCCTGACCAATGCGGTCATTTACGTGAATCAATCAGCAGAACGGAGCAGGGAAGCCAGCCGGACGATACTCGATCTGATACAGAGATTTCACATCGAAGCGATTGCTATCGGCAACGGCACGGCCAGCCGAGAAACGGAAGAATTCATTCGCGGACTGAGCTTGCCGGACAAGATGCCGGTGGTCATGGTGAATGAAAGCGGCGCATCGATCTATTCTGCATCTGCAGTTGCCCGTGAAGAGTTCCCCGATCAGGATATCACCGTGCGCGGGGCGGTATCCATCGGACGGCGGCTAGTGGACCCTCTGGCAGAACTGGTCAAAATAGACCCCAAGTCCATAGGGGTGGGGCAATACCAGCATGACGTCGATCAGGGCAGACTCAAGAGTAATCTCGACGAAACCGTCATGAGCTGTGTGAACAAAGTCGGGGTGAAGGTCAATACTGCCAGCCAACAGCTTTTGACCTATGTTTCAGGACTGGGTCCCGCTCTGGCAAAAAGCATTATCGCTCACAGAAATGAGAATGGACCGTTTCGCAGACGCGCGGACCTAAAGAAGGTCCCCCGGTTGGGACCGAAGGCTTTTGAGCTCGCTGCCGGATTCCTTCGAATTGATGATGCGAATAACCCTCTCGATGCCAGCGCGGTGCATCCGGAGAGCTATCACATCGTAGAACGCATGGCTAGAGACATGGACTGCAGTGTGGCCGACCTCATACGCCGCGAGGACTTGCGCCGCCGGATTAATCTGGAGAGTTACATCGGAGAAAAGTATGGGCTGCCGACATTGCAGGACATCATGGCGGAGCTGGCCAAGCCGGGGCGTGATCCTCGTGAACAGTTTGAGGCGGTCGCTTTTGCCGCGGGAATCAGAACGATTGATCAACTCACTCCGGGAATGAAGCTGTCCGGAATCGTGACCAATGTGACCAATTTTGGGGCTTTTGTGGATATTGGCGTGCACCAGGATGGCCTAGTGCATATCAGCCAACTATCGGATAATTTTGTAAAAAACTCGGCTGATGTGGTCAGCGTCAATCAAAGGGTTAAGGTCACAGTGCTCGCGGTCGATGTGGAACGCAAGCGTATTTCTTTGTCAATGAAGTCGGATGCGTCCCAGCCCGGATAACTCGGGTCACTCAAATAATAAGCAAAGATCATGTCGGAATGGCACTTATACCTGATCAGATGTCACGATGGAAGTTTGTATACCGGAATCACCACTGATGTTGACCGCAGGTTCGCGGAGCACCAGGGAAAGAACGGTGAGGGAGCCAAGTGGCTCCGAGGCAGGGGCCCTCTGTTATTGGTTTTCCAGGAGAAACTGGAGAGCAGAAGCCTGGCGCTTCGTGTGGAAAGTAAGGTCAAGAAGCTGTCAAAGGCAAAGAAGGAAGAACTGATAAGAACCAGAAAGCGCCTTGAGGCGATAATCAAACAGGTCGAGACGTAAAGGAACGTATCAGAGTATCCCCAGTTGACAATGACGATCCGATTCGGCTTGGCGCTTAATCCCTCAGCTTCGATAGCAGGGTCGCGCTGCACACGTAAAGCTTTTCCCATTATATCTGACGTTACGGGATTGCGGAACAGCTTCCCCGTTTTGCTTCATTTTTCGCACCGTATCAGCAACTAACTTCCGAATGCCCTTGAAGGCGGATTCCAAGTCTTCGGCAAACCATGACAAGTCTGGGAACTCCGCGCACAAAGCAATATATTTTTCGTGATCGATAGACCAGATGACGCGATATGAATAGCCGTCATTCTCCAGTGGCATGTTTCGACTCCTGCAACTTCGCGATGGGCGCTGAATGCCCGCTTATTTTTGCTCAATTATGCCAGACATTCTCCCTTGAATCAAGCTTTGTCAGCGCAAGTATTGTCCGAAGCAGAATCTCAGGGGAAAAATCGCCAAATCGCTGAAGATGCAGAGAAGCACACAGGCATATTCGTGTATAGCGCTCTGGACCTGGCTTGCCGGATGGGATAGACTGAGGTAAGATAGACTGCGGCAAAAGCAGGAATCAGGAGACAGTGATGATGAAAGTGTGGGGAATCCTATCTCCTCAAGTCGAGGCATCCGGATTCGAAGTCGTTCTCGATGAGGGGGGATATTTATTGTTACAGAGAGAGGGTCAGAACCTGGCCCGCTTTGACCCGCTCCAATATACCATGCCAGACGTCCGTCGGGAAGTGGAAAAACATATCTGGGCCGCGCTGATCTGAAGCACCGTAATCTTTGAGGCACTTCTAGCTGTGGCCCGGCGATAGTACAAAGATACTACCTTTGCTGATGGGCTACACTTGTCATGACACAGGCCTTGCATCCACCCATCCGTTCTTAGTGAGCTTGTGGTGTCAATTTTCAGGCGATGGCCAGCGTGACAACCTGCTTGCGAAAACGATACCTTCCGGCTTGAGCCAATATCTGAGGCACGTACTCCTGCGGCACATCCACCAGGGTATGATCTTCCATGATGCGGATGGCGCCGATGGCGTGACCGGGAAAATCGGCATGATGGGCAATGGTTCCCACAACGTCGGCGGGACGAATGCCCTGCGCCTTGCCTGCGCTCAGTGTCAGCCGGACCATGCCTTTTTCACGAGTGGCGGCGCCGGACCGGCCATTTCCGGTTGTCCTGACAGGGCGTTTGGTCTCCCGGCTCAGCCTCTTGGGACGCTCCTCGATGAGTTCGCTCACGGGCGCAATGGGTCTCTGTTTGGCATTGATGCGAGACATCTTGATGGCCACCGCCGCAATATCGGCAATATCATGGCCGGCCTCTGAAAGTTCCTGGACGATCTCTCTTTCATGACTGCAGCGTCCGCGTTTGAGCCAGATATCGAACTGAGCTAACAGCCGGCTTTTGCGATTGGCGTGAATTTCCGCCTCCGTGGGAATGGGCATTGGGGTGATCGGCTGCTTGGTATACCCCTCGATGCGATGCAGATACCACTTCTCCTTGGGCGTCACAAAAGAAATGGCGATGCCGGTTTTGCCTGCCCGCGCCGTACGCCCGATTCGATGCACGTACAGCTCAGGGTCCTGTGGCAGATCAAAGTTAAAGACATGCGAAATATCATCGATATCCAGCCCGCGCGCCGCCACATCGGTGGCCACCAGCGTTGTGATCTGGTCTCGACGAAAACGGTTCATCACCTGTTCCCGGGCGTTTTGGTTTAAGTCTCCGTTGAGCGCCTCGGCAGGGAATCCCCTCTCCTCCAGCGCCGTCACCAGTTCCGCGGTTCCGATACGGGTGCTGACAAAAACCAGCGCTCGACTGATATCTTCAACTTCAAATACACGCGTCAGGGCCGCCAGTTTATCCTTCCTGTTGACCAGAAGATATCGCTGATCCACCGACTCCACTGTGAGCTGCTTGCTTTTGATGCTTATCGACTGGGCTTCACGCATGTACTGGCTTGCGAGGCGGCGAATTTCCGCTGGCATGGTGGCCGAGAAAAGGGCCGTCTGACGATCCGGCGAGGTGCACTCGATGATGGACTCAATATCATCGATGAAGCCCATGGAGAGCATTTCGTCGGCCTCATCCAAAACCACGGTACGGACCTGGCTCAGATCAAGGACACCCTTTTCGATCAAATCAAGCAGTCGCCCCGGAGTTCCCACAACCACCTCCACACCCTGCTTCAGACGGCTGATCTGCAAATCATAAGACTGACCGCCGTAAACCGGCAGCACGCGCACGCTGCAATGTTGCCCATAATCGCGAATGGCCTCAGCTACCTGAAGCGCCAGTTCCCGCGTGGGAGACAGCACCAGAGCCTGCACATGTTTCTGCCCCGCCGTCAGATTTTGAAGGATGGGCAATGCGAAGGCGGCCGTCTTGCCGGTTCCCGTCTGGGCCTGAGCGATAACATCAGCACCTGCGAGCATCACCGGAATAACGGCGGATTGAATGGGGGTCGGGGTCTCGTAGCCAAGATCGGCCACGGCCTGCACCAGCCCCGGATGCAGGTTCAGCGATTCGAATTCGTTTGTCATAGTACTCCTCTACCTGTATGATTTTAGTCCACTGTTGTCGCCGGTCCTTGCGGAACGGTTTCCCCTTCAAATGCCAACAGTTGACTCCATCCACAAGTAGTGAGCCTATACTGTCTGAAACAAAAAACCGCCTCCCTCGAAAATGAAAGGGCAGACGGCATCTTGCTCGCATATCCTCTGGTTTTAGGTGGCTAATATCTAGTATAGCATACATTTGCACTAAGTGGGTATGCACTTTACTCAACCGGCCACAAAATGTAGTATGTAGGCATGGAAGAGTCTGTTCATCCTGTTTCTGGCATTGATTATCCCGGGACATTCCAGGAATTTGACCGATGGTTTACCAG